>CANRPY010000004.1 GCA_947632595.1 uncultured Bacilli bacterium
AGGTTTATGTCGCTCTATTTTCGGACAGGAGTTCGATTCTCCTCAGTTCCACCAGATTGATAGGAAACTCGGAAAACTCGAGTAAAAATAGAAAGCGTACTTGATAAAAGTACGTTTTTATGTTATTATGTATTTAGCAAGAAGATTTTCATAAAATAAAAAGGGAAGACTTAACTTCGCGAGTTGAGTACTTACCTAAGTTTGGTTAAGCACTTAATCTATGCTAGATTGAGTGCTATTTCTTTATACATAGAATCATTACAGAGACTATTAATAAAATGATAATTAGTATTAGAAATGAGATTAATAAATCTTTTTTCTTCATAATATCAAGCCTCCTTTCTAAAAGAAAGTTGGCAAGCACTCAACAATTAAGTTTCTCCACAAAAATTATATTAAACATTTGTTCTTAACAAAATGCTTTTATATTATATTATATTTGGAGGTATATGATGTATAATATACGTAAAGTTGAAATTTCAGATTTTGATGAAATATTAAAATTACAACTCGAATTGGAAGATGTCGAAATTGAATTTGATAATAATCTAAAAAGACATAGCTATGCATTAGATGATGGAAAAGAAAAATTAAAAAATAGGATTAAAAATGAGAATACTATCTTCTTTGTAGTTATCAATGATAAAAATGAGATTATTGCATTTTTAGATGGGCATATACCTAATGATGAATGGTGGTATAAACACACTGTAGCATATCTAGATCATATTTGTGTTAATTCGGATTATCGAAATATTGGAATAGGAACTGCGTTATTAAATAGATTTGAAATGGAAGCAAAAGAAAAAGGTGCAAAATATATTAGAATACTCACATTTTGTAATAATAAAACTGCAATATCATTTTATAAAAAACATAAATATATTGAATACTCAACATATTATAATAAAATTATAAATTAATACAAAAAGTTGTTGTACGTCTTCCTTTAGGGCACCATTATAGAAGTAATCCCGATACAATATGGGTAAAGATAGAAAACACACTTATTATAAGCGTGTTTTTATGTTATGGTGTATTGCCAAATAATAATGAGCTTACGAACTTTCATTTTCATTTTTATTGTGTCTCTTTTAAATGGAGTATATAATGATATAGAGGAGTGTTTTTTATGGAGAAGCAAGAATATTTAAGCGAAGAGAAATATCAACAAACGAATCGTAAGGTAAATGGTACTGGAAAGATTGTTCTTATTGTTGGTATTCTTATGATTGTTGTTGGAATTATTTTACTCATTATCGGTTTTGTTGGATTTGGAAGTAGTGCAAAAGATGCTTTAGAAACAATAGATCCAAGTGGTGTTTTTGGTAGTTTTGGATTCTTTATTGGTGGAGGTTTCCTTACTTCTTTTGGATTTTTTGTTGCGATGATAGGAGGTATTATTTTGTTTATGGCCCATAGAAGAGAGATTGTATCTTATACGACACAACAAGTTATGCCTGTTGCTCAAGAAGGAATTGAGAAGATGACTCCAACTGTTGGAAAAGCTACCGGTACTATTAGTAAGGAAGTTGCGAAAGGAATTCAAGAAGGAATTCAGGAAGCAAATGAAAAATAGGTGATTTCTATGGATTCCTGTTTTTTTTGTCAACATATTTTAGAACATGATTTTGCGTTCGAAAATGATCTTGCTGTTGCGAGATATGATGATTTTCCTGTCAATCAGGGACATTTAGAGGTCATTCCTAAACGGCATGTTAAAGATTGGTGGGAGACTACTCCAGAAGAACGTATTGCTATCTTTGACTTGCTAGATCAAGCTAAGGAAATTCTTGATCAGAAATATCATCCAGATGGATATAATATTGGAATGAATTTAGGAGTGGATGCTGGACAAAGTATTATGCATTTACATGTTCATTTGATTCCTCGATATCATGGAGATGTTCCAAATCCTAGAGGAGGAGTAAGAGGAATTCTTCCTAGTAAACAGAACTATTAAAATCTTTATGATTGCTTCGGCAATCTTTTTTTTGTATAAAAAAATTGATTCCTATTCATAATAGTTTTAGAAGGAAATTTTGACATATTTTAGGAAATGAGTTATAATATGCGCTTGTCAGGGAGGAAATTACTATGAAAAGTATTGATGGGCCGTCGATTAGGAAAAAGTTATATTTTTCTTTATTATTGATGGTTGTATCATTAATGATAGGAATTGGTTCTGTTGCTTATCATAAATATAGAGTTTATCAAAGTATTCATGTTGTTGTCCATAAAACAGCTACCTTAGAATATGGAAGTGCTAATTATGATGTTAACCAATTTATACAAAAGGTTGAAGGAAAGATTGTTTCTATTGAGCAAGATATTCAACCTGATGTTTTAGGAAAACAAGAAATTGTTTTAAAAGTACAAAAAGAGAATTTTATAAAAGATGTTTCTTTTGTTGTTGAAGTTGTTGATTGTGTTGCTCCTGTTATTTCTTTAAAAGAAGAGACGCTATCTATTACTGAAGGAGATACGATTGATTTATTAGCAAATGTTTCTTCTGTTACGGATTCGATTGATGGAGATATTTCTTATATCGATTCTGCTAAAGATTCTTCTCATTATTCTATTGAATATACAGATGATTTAAATACAGTAGGAAGTCACTTGATTACTGTAGATGCGATTGATCGTTTTGGGAATCGTTCTACTAAGTCTTTTACTCTTCAAGTAAATGCAAAACCTTCTTTTTATCCTATTTCTTATGATGTACCTGCTAATCCTAATGGAGAGTATCTTGCCTCTGTTGCGCGTTCTCTTTTAGGATCCCCTTACGTATCGGCAGGAGCTGGTCCTTATGGATTTGATTGTAGTGGATTTGTTTCTTATTTGTACTCTCTTATTGGAGTTTCTATAGGAAGAAGTACTTATGATCAACAATTTGTAGGATATGGAGTATCTTATGAAGATATGAAGCCTGGAGATATTCTTGTTTGGGGATATGTGGATGGGCAGCCAACTCACTCTGCTATGTATGTAGGAGATGGTTGTATGATTCATGCCGCTAATCAAAATGAAGGTGTTATTATCAGCAATATTTCTTTTTGGTTATCTGGATCGGGTACTCATATTTTAACTATACGAAGAATTTTATAGAGCATTTTGCTCTTTTTTTGTATAGTTCTTATGAATATGGGTATTCTAACAATAGGAGGTATAATATGGAAACAGCACAAAAAATCGCATTAGTTATTACGATTATTGGCGCCCTTAATTGGGGACTCATTGGTTTATTTAATTTTGATCTCGTTGCCTTCTTATTTGGAGCACAAACTATATTAACAAGAATTGTATACACTTTAGTAGCAATTTGTGGAATTGTTAATATTGGAATTTTATTAAGCCATATGGAATTTAGAAAAGACTAAAATGTCTTTTTTTTTCTTCTTATTTGTGTTACTTTTATATTGTAGGGGATGATGGATATGAAGCATTATTTAGAGATGGTTCTTAAAAAGGAAAAGAAGGCAGTTTCTTTTCAAAAAATTATTGAAAAAATAGAAAAATTAAAGTCAGAAGAAGTGGGTCATGAGATTTTACTGACTCCTTTTGAAAAAGAAGAAGTTTTAGGGTTATTAGATAAGATGGTGGAGACTCTAGATGTTTATCTTACTCCAGCAAATCATTATGTTTTGACCTCTAAAACTTCTTTTCGTAAGGGAAGATTTTATGGAGATCGTAATGGAAATGGAAGGGTACATGTTACCAATTCTTATGTGAATCGAGATGGAGTTGTTGTTGTCGGGGATGAAAACTATGAAGTTTCTAAAGATAATACGAATGGTGCTATTGATGGTGATTTTGTATTATTAGATACTGGCGGAAAAAATGGAACTATTAAGATAGAGAAAGTATTAGATCGACAACTAGAGTCTATTGCAGGAGAAGTTTATCGTATGGGAAATCACTATTTTGTAAAACCAATCGATAAGAAAAAACAGGGTATTATGATTTCTTTAGAGAAAGAGGCAATAGAAGGGGAAAGAGTTTTGGTTACTTTAACGAAACAGAGTGGTCCTAATTTTTATCTTGGAGAAATTGTTAAGACGTTTAATCATAAAGATGATCCAAATGAAGACATTTTGTGGGAAGCTTTTAAACATGGTGTCGATAATGATTTTAGTGAGGGTTCCTATGAACAATTAGAAAAGATTCCTTTTGAGGTTAGAGATCAAGATCGTATTGGAAGGGAAGATTTAACGGATTGGGAAGTCTTTACGATTGATGGAAAAAATACAAAAGACATGGATGATGCGGTAAGTTGTACCATGAATGAAAAAGGAAATTATGTGTTAGGTGTTCATATTACGGATGTTGCTTCTATTGTTCCAGAAAACTCTCCACTTGATAAGGATGCTGCTCGAAAAGGAAATAGTTTTTATTTGGGTGGTACGGTATTCCCTATGTTTCCTCATAAGATATCGAATGGGATTGGGTCTTTAAATCCAAATGTTGATCGTTTGGCAATTTCTACCATTATGGAAATTACTCCTAAGGGAGAGATTATTCATTCTCGTATATGTCCTACGGTTATTCGTTCTCGTATGAAAATGTCTTATGAAGAGGTTAATGAATTATTAAAGAATGGAAATGCTGATTCCTCTTATGATGTCTTTCGTGATACTCTAAATCGTATGCGTAAACTTAGTTTGATACTTCGAAAAAAAAGAATTCTTGATGGTTCTTCTGAATTTGATCGTCCTGAGTTAGAGGCTGTTTGTGATGAGAATCATAAGGCTACTTCTTTTGTTTTGCGTACACAAGATGTTGGAGAAAATTTAATTGAAGAGTTTATGCTTGCAGCTAATCGAACACTTGATAAAGAGATGGTAAGAAGAGGAATTCCTTTTATTCATCGTGTACATGGTTCTCCTAATGAAGAAAAAATTCTTGAATTGTTACGATTATTAGAGGCTATTAATTTGCCATTTGATGAGTATTCTTCTTCTGATCTTGCGGTTGATAAAAAGGCTTTTCAAGCATTTATTTCCCATCTTTCTAAGACGGGAAGATTATCTAATTTGTTATCGACTGAGGCAATTAAATGTATGTCTCGAGCAAAATATAGTACTGAGGCGATGGGACATTATGGGCTTGCTACTCCATATTATTGTCATTCTACTTCTCCTGTTAGAAGATATGCAGATTTAACGGGACAAAGAATCTTATGGGATTGTTATTTTTCTTCTAAAAACTATGAGAAAAATCTTGCAAAGTGGAAGAAGAAATTACCAGAGATTGCAGAACACACTTCTCATCAAGAGAGAGTATCTGATGATACTGAAAGAGATGTTCTTCGTATGTTATGTGCGGAATATATGGAAAAACATATTGGAGAAGAGTTCGATGCAACGGTTATTTGCGTATCTCAGGATGCTCTTACTGTTCAACTAGATAATATGATTGAAGGCTCTGTTCGTGTAAGAGATTTAAAAGGGGATTATGTTTATAGTCCTGAGAGTTTTTCTCTTGTTTCCTTAGAGGGAAGAGAGTCTTACTATATTGGAGACCGGTTACATTTACGGTTAAAGAGTGCAAATAAAGAGTTAAAAAGAATTGATTTTGAGGTTGTCGAAAAGATTCATGAAACGTCAATTCGTAATTCTCAATCTATTCAAAATTCTGTTAAAATTAAAGCAAAAAATGAAAGAAGAAAAAGAAGAGTTTCTCAAAAATAATTCTTCTTTTTTTTCTTAGTCGGTTGATAAATGATAGAGAAAATGTTATCATTAATATGAGTATGGGGTTATTAATATCAGTGTGGTATTTTTTTATTCTCATATTTTTGTTGTAAGGAGATGACGTGATGTATATTACATGGACAGATGTATTCACAATACTAAGAAAAATTGCAGATATTACTTTAGTATGGTTAATTTTTTATTTTATTCTTAAGAATATTAAAAATAATGTTAAGTTATCTTTAATTTTTAAGGGATTAATCTTTATTATTATTTTAAAAGTGATTAGTGAATGGGCTAAGTTTATTACTGTTGGATATTTACTGGATTATATTATTCAATGGGGACCTGTTGCATTAATTGTTATTTTTCAACCAGAGATTCGTACTATTTTGGAACAGCTTGGTAGAAATCAATTGTTAGGTCGACATAAAGTCTTAACGGTAGATGAGAGAGAGCGTATGGTTTATGAACTTGTTAATGCGATTGATTATCTTCGTAAGGAGCGAATTGGTGCTCTAATTGTTATTGAGAGAGATGTTAGTTTAGGAAATTATATTGATAAGGCTAAAAAACTTTATGCGGATTTATCAAGTGACTTATTAATTGCTATCTTCTATGAGGGAAATCCTCTACATGATGGTGGTGTTATTATTCAAGGAGATCGTATTACTTGTGCAGGAGCTGTATTCCCAACAAGTAGTAGTCCTAAATTAAATAGACGTTTAGGAACAAGACACAGAGCTGCTCTTGGTCTTGCTGAAGAGACAGATGCTATTTGTATTGTTGTTTCTGAAGAGACTGGTAGAGTTTCTATTGCTTTAAAAGGAGAGATGTTATACAACTTAACTCTTGATGATGTACGTATGATGCTTATCGATGAATTAAAACCAAAACAAGATATTGAATATGATGAAGATGAAGATGTAAATGAGGAAGAGATATATGAAGAAGATAAATAGATTGTTTGGAAAATTATTTCGTCGTATTGGATTGTTTTTTGATAAAGTACTAATTACTCCAATTACGCGTATTGTTCTTAAAGTAATGGAGATATCTAAAGGTAGTGCGAAAGCTATTGATCGACTAGCTGGTAAAAAATCTACTTTGTTGGTTATTAGTTTACTCCTTGCCTTTGCCACGTTTTGGTTTATTGATAATGAGTCAAATGTTATGATTGATCAATATGCAGAAATCTTATATGATCAACCGGTAACTGCTGTTTATAATGAAGAGTCTTATGTTGTAGAGGGACTTCCAAGTTCTGTTGATATTACTTTGATTGGTCAAAGAAGACATATTTTCTTAGCTAAACAATCTCCTTCTAAAGGAGTTACTGTTGATCTTACTGGATTGAAACCTGGTACTCATAAGGTTACTTTAAAATATAATCAAAGATTAAAGTCTTTAGATTATAAACTGGATCCTACTACTGTAAATGTTACTATTTATGAGAAGGAAAGTGAAAATCGTTCTTTAACTTATGATATTTTAAATTTAGATAAATTAGATTCTAAATTATATATTAGTGATGTAGAACTTGATCGTTCTGAGGTTATTATTAAAGGTGCTAAATACAAGTTAGATCAAGTTACTATGGTTAGAGCTTTATTAGATGTAAATAATATTCCTAATCCGAAAGCTGGAGAAATTAATGTTAAGGATATCCCTTTAGTTGCTTATGATAGTGATGGAAAGATTATTGATGTTGAAATTGTTCCTAAGACTGTTGCTGCTAATGTTAAGATTACTTCTCCAAGTAAAGAAATTCCTATTCGTATTGTACCAGTTGGAGATCTTGCCTTTGGTAAGTCTATTAAGTCTATCAATCCAAGTATTTCTAAGATTACGGTTTACGGTGAACAAGCTGCTATTGATGAGATTCAACAATTAGATGTAGAAATTGATGTTAATGGATTAGAGAAGAATAAAGATTATAGCGTTACTTTGAAAAAACCTAAGGGTATTACCGAATTAAGTTCTAAGACTATGACAGTAGAAGTTGTTGTTGATAATGCAACGACAAAGGAATTTAAAGATATCGCGGTTTCTTATCGTAACTTAGCAGACGGACTAATCGTTCAGGCAAGTTCTGAAAATGATCGAAAAGTTACGGTTGTTGTTAGTGGTAGTGAGGAAGCACTTGCTAATATTAAAGAGACAGATATTACGGCTTATGTGGATTTGAAGAATTATAAAGTTGGTACTCATGAAGTAGAAGTTAAGGTTACTGGTTCTGATTTGAAACTTGGTTATTCTTCAAAGACTAAGAAAGTAAAAATTGTTATTACACAAAAGAAATAGAGATTTGTCTCTATTTTTTTTGCATATTCTATCTTCCAAGACATAGGTTTTAATAGATTGGAGATTACATATGAAAAAAATAATAATATTGTTTTTATTTGGTTTATTGATCATTACTGGTTGTGGAAAAATGAGTGAGAAAGACGTTTTAAAAGAAATTGAAAATCAAATTACCAAAAGTAAAGGATATGAAATGTCTGGGGAACTTACCATTACCAATCATGATGAAGTTTATTTATATGATGTTTTGGTAGATTATAAAAAAGATGATTATTATAAAGTATCTATTGTGAATCAAAATAATCAGTTTCAACAAGTTATTTTGAAAAATGATGATGGTGTTTTTTTGGTGACTCCTTCTTTGAATAAGAGTTTTAAATTTCAAAGTGATTGGCCTTATCAAAATTCACAAGCTTATTTATTACAATGTATCCTATCAGATTTAAAGGATGATAAGGATCTTATATTTGAGAAGAAGAAAGAAAAATATCATTTTCAATCTAAAGTTCATTATCCTAATAATAGTAAGTTGAGTTATCAAAAAGTCACTTTTGATTCTAACTTTCAATTAGAAAAAGTAGTTGTTTATAATACGGATGATGTTATTTGTATGGAATTTCATGTAGAAGACATTCATTATTCTCCTAAGTTTTCTTCAGATTTCTTTGACTTAGATCGTTTGATAGATGTTGATTTGGAAGATGAGGCTACGCAAGAGTCGGAGGAAGCAAAAGAGACTAGTGTAATTGAAGATGTTATTTATCCATTATTGTTACCAGATGGTACAAAGTTAGTTGGAGAAGAGAAGGTTCCTAAGAATACTGGTGAGAGAGTGATTATGACTTATGATGGAGAGAAATCTTTCTTATTGGTTGAGGAAACTTTAGATGTTTTTGATGAATTTACTATTATTCCTTCTTCTGGGGAACCATTTCAGTTAATGGATACTATTGGAGTTATGAGAGAAAATTCTCTATCTTGGTCTAGTGGCAATTTAGAATATTATTTGGTTAGTGATGTCATGAGCCGAGAAGAATTAGTAGAAGTAGCACAATCTATTGTTGGAGTTACTTCATTGAAATAATAGACTTTCTTTTCCTTCCTGTGCTATAATAACTTGTAGGTGAATTTTATGGCAAAGAAGAAAGAGACAAAGGATAAAAGTAAGGTTGAACAAAAGAAGAAATCTACTAAGGTAGTAGAGGAAGAAGTAAAAGAAGTTAAGGAAGAAAAAGAAAAAAAGACAAAAAAATCTTCTTCTAAGAAAGTAGAAAATAAGGGTAAAGAAACCAAGAAGAATCCTAATAAGAAAGAAGGAAAGAAGCAAGAAAAGATTTCTGATCTTTTTGATGATGGTGTTATGCACTTTATCTTAGTTGCGGGAATTATTATTCTTGTATTCTGTCTTTTCTATATTATAACGGTTTATATTACGAATCATCAGAATAACTCATCTGTAGAAGAGACAGAAGAAAAGTCTATTTCTTATTCTGAGATTTTAGTTGGTAGAAGTTTTGATATGCCAGAAGAAGAATATCTTGTTGTTTATTATGATTTTACCAATACGGATTTAGCATCTTCTCTAGCAAGTTCTATTAGTACTTATAATAGTAATGATAGTCATCATACTCTTTATACTGCAGATTTAAATAATACTTTTAATCAAAAATATGTTTCAAGTGAGGGAAATAAGACTCCTAAAGATGCTGCTAGTTTAGCAATTAATGGAGCCACTCTTATTCATTTTAAAGATGGTAAAGTTGTTGATTATGTTGAAGGGTTAAATGCTATTCTTAATTATTTAGCATAAAAAAGACTTCGGTCTTTTTTACTATGGAGTTTTTATGAAAAAGAAAAAATTGAAGGGTAAAAAGTTACTATCTATTCATAAAGAGAATCATTTTAGTTTTACAGAAGTCCTATTGATTGTCTTTATCTCTGTTTTTTTTGGAGGAACGATTGGTTATTTGCTTACCTATCATAATAGTAATCTTCAATTGGTTCGCTCTAATACGAATTTAGGAGAAGTTGTGGATACTTATCATATGATTGTCGATCAGTATTATGATGATGTAGATGAAGCTGTTTTAGCAGAGGCCGCCATTCAAGGCATGGTTTCTTCTTTAGGAGACCCATATTCTAAGGTAATTGACCAAGAGGCATCTTCTTCGTTTCAGGAGACTGTCGATGGTGAATATATGGGAATAGGAGTTACTTTAACTTATCAAGAGGAATATTCTTTTATTTCTGAGATGGTTAAAGATGGCCCTGCTTCTCGAGAAGGATTAGAGGTAGGAGATGTAATCTTAGAAGTAAATGGTCATAATTGTCAGAATCTTTATCCTAAAGAGATTGGTGATTTCATGGATCAAAATAAGTTTTCTCTAAAAGTAAGAAGAGGGGAGGAAACTTTAGAATTTACGGTTTCTAAAGAAAAGATTCCTATTCAAAATGTTGTTTCTAAGATGTATGAATCCAAGATAGGATATTTACAAATTAAGGTTTTTTCTGCCAATTCTTATCAACAATTTCAGGATGCCTTGGATGAATTAGAAAAGAAAAAGATGGGGTCTCTTATTTTAGACTTAAGAGATAATCCAGGAGGACACTTACTACAAGCAAAGAAGATTTTAAGTTTATTTTTTGATAAAAAGACTGTTCTTTATCAAGTTGAGAGAAATGGTCATCGTGAAATGGTTCATTCTACTTCTCGAGAGAAAAGAGCCTATCCTATTGTTGTGTTAATGAATGAAGGAACTGCTTCTGCTGCAGAGGTTGTTGCTTCTTGTTTTCAAGAAAATTATGCAAAGAGTTCTTTAGTTGGTGTTTCTAGTTATGGAAAAGGAAAGGTACAAAAATCATTATCTTTAAACAGTGGAACTCGAGTACAGTTTACTACGGAAAAGTGGCTTACTTCGAAGGGTAAAAGTGTCAGTGATGGTGGAGTTGCTCCTGATGTTGTTGTTACCCAAGATTCCTCTTTTTATGTGGATTATCTTGAGAAAAATGATTTACAACTACAGAAAGCGTTATCTATATTAAAATAGAGTCTTAGGACTCTATTTTTGTACTATGAATGATTAATTGACAATTTTCTTTATTGGGACAACATGTTGTTAAAACTAATTGTGGTTTTTCTTCTATTCTTCCGGTAATGTACCCATTTTTTGGTTGTTCATAGATGTTTTCCACTTGATATGTATATGATTTCTTTTTATATTCTATTGTGATCGTGTCATCTATCTTTAATTCATCTAATTCTTCAAAGAAAGCTACTTCTCCTGTACCTGAGTGTGCTGCGATAAAAAGAATTCCTGTTTTTTCTTCTGGAGAAGTAGACCCTTTTAATATCGTTACATTTTCCTCTATATTATTTTTCTCACTGGTGATATCGTATAGTGGTTTTTCTAGATGTATTTTAGGAATTTTGATTTTACCGACTGGTTCTTCTTTTTGGAAGACTTTTTGTAGTGGAATTCCTTTTTCTTTTAATTTTTCTATGGCAATTGTAATGGTATCTTTTTTTTCTATTTTGATGAGTGATAATGAGGTTATAATGGTTCCTAATACTAATAGGCATATGAATATCTTTTTTAACATAGATACCTCATAATCCATAGAAGTAGTATTAGTAAGAAATTCCTTTTTTCTGTATGGGTATTGGGTACTTCTACTTTATAGTCTTTTAATTCTAAAAGAATTTCTTCTTGATCTTTGATGGTTAAATCTAATGGTTCTATTTTTTGATATCCCTCTGTTGTGTTTTTTTGGACTAATGTGTATTTTCCATAGGGAAGGGTAAACTCTGCTCTTCCATATTGGTCTGTTTTTACAGATAGTACTAGTTCATTCTCTTCATTATAAACTTCAAATTCAATCCCTTCTTCTGGAAATAAGTTGTCTTTTTCTCCATACTTCTTTTCAATGATTACTTTTTTTTCTATGATTTTGTTTTCTATTGTTAACTCTATATTTGTTTCTTCTTCAGTAATTTCTACGGGATAGATTTTTTCGTTTATTTGGTATCCTTCTCCTGCTTTCACTTCTTTTAAATAGTATCTACCATAGGGAATGTTTTTTATAAGTCCAACTCCATCCACGATTTCTACTTCTGCAATTTTTTCATTTGTTCCTTCTCGGTAGAGATAGAAGATAGAACCATCTAGGCTTGCTCCTTTTTTGGGAATTCCTAATTTGGTATCGGCATCTACTTTTTTGATTTTAATATAATTTGTGATTACATTTATTTTAAAAGATACTTGTTTTTCTTCTAGATTTCCTAATTTCATTAAATTCTGGCTGTTTTGTGCTTGGTAGATTACGATAGGGCCATTATGATAGGACTTTATTTTTCTTTTTAAGGTAATATTATATTCTTTGGCGGTTAGGTCTTTGAAGATGATTTTATCTCCTTTGATTTCTATTTCTTCATTTTCTGTAGTATAGTTTTCTAATTCTTTTCCTATTGTTATTTCGGCTTTCATTCCTTCTATTAATGTAATTGTTTGATTCCTTATGGCAATTTCATTATCATATTGTTCTATTAAATGATTAATCTCATTTATTTGCCAATCATATTTGGTTGTTCTTGCTCCATTTAGAGTCTCTGTAAAGTAATAGTCTCCTTCATATGGACTGGCAACTCTCCAAATCATCATCTGGGCAACGGCATACCAGGACATATCCGAATGATTTTCATATTGATAACCAAAATAGGCAATCTTTTTGATCTTATCTAGTTGATCTTTGCTTAGATTTCTTGGGGAGAGTGTTTCTGTATATTTACTTCCTTCTTGAAAGAAGATAAGAGGTTCTATACAATAGGCAATTTCTCCGCTATTTGTTTTTCGAAATGTTCTAGCTTGCTGGTAGTAGATTGTTTGATTGGAGTAGTTATATTTACTCATGTAAATATTATTTATGGTTTCTCCTTCATAAAACATATGATCCTCGGCATGTACTTGTTTTGTTCCTAGTAAAATTGTCATTATCATTATTAAGAAAAATCCTATTTTTTTCATTTGCTTCCTCCTCCTTTTTCTTAATGAAATCGATTATAGTCACTTGCCTAATTCTTATCAAATTGTCCTTTTTGTATTTTCTGTTCTTCTTTTTCTTTCTTTTTTCTTTTTTCCTTCTTTCTTTTCCTATTTTTCAATGGGATTTCTTTTAAAAATAAAAGTTTCCTATGTTATAATATTTTTTGAGGTGATACGATGACAGATATTGAAATTTCTAGAAATAGTCATAAACTTCCTATCGTTGATGTTGCGAAAAAGATGGGAATTAAGAAAGATGATTTAGAGTTATATGGAAATTATAAAGCAAAGATTAAAAGAGTTAGTAAACGAAAAAAACAAGGGAAATTAATCCTTGTTACAGCTATTAGTCCAACTCCTATGGGAGAAGGGAAAACTACGGTTAGTATTGGTTTAGGAGATGCTCTTCACCAAATGGGTAAAAAAATTGTTATTGCCTTACGTGAACCATCTATGGGGCCTGTTTTTGGTATGAAAGGTGGCGCTACTGGAGGAGGATATTCTCAAGTTGTTCCAATGGAAGATATTAATCTTCATTTTACGGGAGATTTTCATGCGATTACTTCTGCCAATAATTTAATTAGTGCAGCTATTGATAATCATATTTATTTTGGGAATGCTTTGGATATTCAAAAAGTCTTATTTAAAAGATGTTTGGATGTTAATGATCGTGCATTAAGAGATGTTGATTTAGGCAGTAGAAGAGATTCTTTTACGATTACTTCTGCTAGTGAAGTTATGGCTCTATTTTGTCTTGCGACTTCTTTGGATGATTTAAGAGTAAAACTTGGAAATATTATTGTAGGGGTTAATAGTCGTGGGGAATATGTTTATGTGAGAGATCTTAAGATTGAGGGTAGTTTAGTTGCTCTATTAAAAGATGCTTTTATGCCTAATCTTGTACAAACTCTAGAAAATACACCAACGATTATTCATGGTGGACCTTTTGCCAATATTGCTCACGGATGCAATAGTTTAATGGCTACCAAGACGGCTTTGAGTTATGCTGATTATGTTGTTACGGAAGCGGGGTTTGGAGCTGATTTAGGAGCAGAAAAGTTCTTAGACATTAAGTGCCGACTAGGGGGATTAAAACCAAATGCTGTTGTTTTGGTTGCTACCATTAAAGCTTTAAAATATCATGGTGGTGTTCCTAAGGATCAAGTGTTTGAAAAGAATCAAGAGGCTTTGAAGAAAGGATTTGCTAATCTTGATAAGCATTATGAAAATTTAAAAAGATATGGTATCCCTGTTGTTGTTTGTCTTAATCAATTCCATACAGATACTGAGGAAGAAATTGATTTATTACGAAAACATTGTCTTGAAAAGGAATATTTATTTACCGTATCTACTGCTTATGTAGATGGAGGAAGGGGAGCTATTGATTTAGCTAATACAATTCTTTCTGTTCCAAAGGGAAAATTTAAGGTTCTTTATAAATTAGATAGTTCTATTGAAAGCAAGGTAAGAAAGATTTGTAAGGAAATCTATGGTGCAGGTAAGGTACATTTTAGTCCTCTTGCGAAGGAAAAAATCCGTGATATCGTAAAAAACAATCTATCTAATCTTCCTATTTGTGTTGCGAAAACTCAGTATTCATTCTCTGATGATAAAAATAAAGTAGGAGTTCCTAAAGATTTTGAGGTTACTGTCCGAGATGTTAATTTATATCATGGAGCTGGATTTATTACGGTTCTTTTGGGTGATATTATGACAATGCCTGGGCTTTCTCGTAAACCTAATTATGAACAGATTGATGTTGTGGATGGAGAAATTGTAAATTTAAGTTAAAAAAAGTCCTAGTTTTGAACTAGGATTTTTTATTCACATTTATTGGTTACAGGATTTAATGTCGTACCAGATGGGCAAGCAACGGCTGTTGTATTGGTTTCTACTGGTTCCATTATAATAAAGTCTCCGTAATAGGTTACATCATTATAAATAATACTATATTTATATCTACCAGGTATTTTTTGATGAGCGATGACTTCTCTTAAATCTAATATCATATTATTATAGACTTCATCTGAAATTTCTTCATTGATGTAGTCTCTAATATTTCTAGAAATGCTTCCTGTTGTAGGCATTCTTTTTTCTTTTAAGGTAATTGTTATTTTTGGTAATTCTTTTGCTTTAACAATAATCTTTCCTTCATAGACTTTTTTCTTATATTTAATTTTATAAGGATATGTTCCTGGTTGATTGACATTTACTTTTGATGTATCAAGACCTTCTGCTAATTCCTTTAACATTTCTTCTGTAATTTGATCTGGGTTTTCTAGGTAATCTTTAATATTTGTACTGATAGGAGTTCCTTCTTCTATGGTTACTTCTTTTAAGAGTACTTCATTTTTCTTTAATTGAATTTGTGAAATTTGTTCTGCCTGTACATCGACGTTATAGACTTTTTTCACTACGGTCTTTTTACTTTGACTCATAATTGTTCCACTTGTGATAAAAATGACTCCCCAAGCTGCTATAACAATGGATAGTATGACATATTCTTTGCTATTCAATTTCATAGTCCCACTCCTATTCTAATTCTATTATAGAAGATTCTTTCTTTATAAGATACATTATTTGACATATTTTTTATTTGTATGACACTTATTTGACATGCTGATTTACTGTTTGTGGACTATGAATTTTGTATTTTTTATCGAAATAATAGGATATCTATTAGAATACTAAAGGGAATTAGGAGGATAAATTTTATTTTTCTTGTTTTATGATGGAAAAAAATCATTCCTAGTAAGGTTCCGATTCCTCCTCCTAAAAAAGATAATACAAGGAATACAATTTCTGGAATTCTACTTCTTTTTTTGATTGCTTGATATTTATCATATCCCATCATTAGAAACAGAATACTATTCGTTACGATTAAATATACTAACATTTTGCTCCTTGATAGGTATTTCTTCTTACCATTTCTTTATCAATATCATTTAATACACAGAATTTTTTTACTAACCATTTTGGTTCTATTAATTCTTCTTTTTTAGGATCTCCTGTTATTCTGTGAATTACAATTTCTGGTCTTAAGTATTCTAATTGATCTACTACAATATCAATGTATTCTTCTTTTGTTAGTACTTTAAATTTTTCTTTTTTCCATAATTTTTCCATAGGAGTATCTTTTAAAATACTTAGCATGTGTATTTTTATTCCTTGAATATCTAATCTATTTAGGTATTTTACGGTGTTTATCATATCTTCTTTGGTTTCGTAGGGTAGGCCATTGATTATGTGGACTATGACGTCTATTTTTCTTTTTCTTAATTTTGTTACCATGTTTTCAAAGCATTCTAATGTATGACAACGATTGATTAGGATTGAGGTTTCTTCTTTCGTTGTTTGTAATCCTAATTCTATGGTTAAATTGGTTCTTTTGTTTAATTCTTCTAAGTAGTCTAGGCAATCTTCTGTAATTGCATCTGGTCTTGTTGCAATATTGATTCCTACTAAATTTTCTTCTTCTAGGATGGGTTCATATACTTTTTTTAATTCCTCTACTGGTGCATAGGTATTGGTTCTTGCTTGGAAGTATCCAATATACTTGGCGTTAGGCCACTTTTTTAACATGTTGTTTTTTACTTCTTCAAATTGTTTTTTGATATCATCTTCTTTGTTTCCTGCAAACTCTCCACTACCACTTTTAGAACAATATAGACATCCTCCTACACCAACGGTTCCATCGATATTTGGACAGGAAAAACCAGCATTTAAACTTACCTTAAATACTTTCCCATGATATTTCTTTTTATATTCATAATCTAGGGTATGATATCTTTTATTGGTATTTGAATATTGAAACATAGGAACCTCCTTGTCAAATCTTACTGTATTCTAACATAAAAAGTAGTATTTTACAATGAATTGTGGTATTATTATGCTAGGTGGTATGCTTGAGAAAGGTAAAGAGTGTTCATATTAAGCCAGGATTTATTCGAATCATAAAAGTTGTTGGCTGTATTCTTTGTGTGCTTCTTGGCATATTCATCTTTTATCGTTATCAAATTTCTACTTTAAAGAAGATTGGGTATAGTGAGATTGCGAGTAAGAGAATTCTTTTTTCTCGTAATAAAGAAAAGGTACTTGGTATTGGAGAAAATAAAACCGTAAATGCTGCTTTTGAGAGTGATTCTTTCCAAGAAAAAAATCTTGATCATTATGCGAAAATTACGTATGTAGAGCAGAAACATTTGATTTCTAATATTAATAAATTACTAAAAATTGGTTATAGTAATCATGATATTAATATTATTTTGAAACATGGAAATGATGAGGCAGTTAGTCAGTTTGCTACTAGAGAAAAGGTTTCTTATTTGGAAGAGTTTTTTTCTCTTGATTATGCAAAACTAGAAAATTATGATCGGTATGTGCAATATTCTGATGAGACTGGAGAAGATGAGATAGAGACTGTTATTGCGATTAATCTTGATTTGGATAAGACTCCTTATGAAGATGCAACTGTGGTTTCTTCCTTTTCTACTGATATGATTGTTAATAAATATCATTATTTAAAAGAAAATTTTGCTCCTTCTGATTTGACAACGATTCCAACGGAGTATGCATCAGAGAAGGGGATGCAATGTAGTAGACTTGCTTTGAATGCTTTTATACAAATGTATAAAGCTGCCGAAAAAGAAGGCTATGAACTCGTTATTAATTCTGCATATCGTAGTTATCAAGATCAAATTGATATTCAAAATACTTATTTAGAAGCCTATGGACAATCTTATGTAGATAAGTATGTTGCGAAACCAGGTTTTTCTGAACATCAGACTGGTCTTGCTTTTGATGTTGGTAGTCGTAATTCGCGTATTTTTGCAAATTCTAAGGAGTATACTTGGATGCTAGAGAATGCCTATCGGTATGGATTTATTTTAAGATTTGATGAACGATATGAAGATTTAACTGGATTTCGGAGTGAGCCTTGGCATTTTCGATATGTAGGGCGTGATATTGCCGAATATGTATATCAACATAATAATATGTCGTTAGAAGAATACTTTGTTATTTTTTTAGATAAGTAGAGGGTGATGATATGGTTTGTAAAAATTGTGGTGCTGATTTAAAGCCAAATACTAAATATTGTTTAGAGTGTGGTAGTTATATTGATGATGATGACGATGATGAAGGAAAAACTTCGGATTTAGGGGAATTATCTACTGATTATAAACCTGTTCGTTTAAGAGAAGAAGAGGAAGATTTTGCTCCTAAAAAGAAGAAGAGAAAGAAACTTAATTTAACGATGTCTGATTACCTTATCTATGGTGGACTTCTTACTGTTATGATTGTTTCTATCATTGTTATTATTGTTTCTTTGGTTACTGGTAAGAATCAAGAAGAAGAGATTCAGAATACGGCATCTCCAACCGTACAACAAGATAAGAATTATTCTATTGATGATTATGAGATTACTGTTCCTGGAAAATATATTTCTACGATTGAGGATAGTGTTTTATATGTTTCCGATGATGTGAATTATACATTTTCTTTTCAAAGTTCTCAGGAGGATTTTGATGCTTATTTAGCAAATCCTGAGAGTTTAAAAGAAAATTTAAAAGGACAATATAATGTGGTTTCTTCTACCGAGAAGACTGCTAGTGGTCGGGATTTTATTGTTAGTGAGATTAAAGTGGGAACGGAAAATAAGATTTTATATCTTACGAAGATTAATTCTAAACATACTGCAATGGGAATTATTGAAGTATTACCTAATGGTGATTGGGAGATGGCATTATCAGTTATTGGAGAATTGGTAAATAGTATTAATTTTCAATCGACTGGGGATTCTTCAGAGCTCGTAAAATGATACGGAAATGTATCATTTTTTCTTGGAGAATTTTTTTGTTTATGTTATTATGATATTAGAATAATAAGAAGGTGTTTGGTATGTACCCACTTGGTAAGCAGTTTGAAGTAGATTATTCAAAAGCTAAGAGTGATAAGAAAGCGGTCATTCAGGGAAATCGTTTTCGTATTTCGGTGATTAGTGAACGTGTTGTTAGACTTGAATATTCTCCTAATGGACAATTTTTAGATAAACCGACACAACTGGTAAGAAAAAGAAATATTGGATTACCAGATTTTTCTGTTAGACAAGATGCGAATGTTTTGGAGATTAGTACCAAATACTTTGCTTTGAGTTATATTAAAGAACAACCTTTTGTAGGAACTAAAGTAGATCCTATGAAGACTTTAAAAATTACTTTGTTATCTCGTGATAGAGATCGTAGAAAAGATTGGTATGTGGGACATCCTGAGGCAAGAAATTTACTTGGTAATATGGTTAGTGTGGATGTTAATATTCCTTGGAACTTACAAAAGGGTTTATATTCGATAGATGGATTTGCTTCGATTGATGATAGTTATAGTAAGGTGATTGAAGAAGATGGTACGTTAGGAGATGCTTTATTAAATCACTTTGATATGTATGTCTTTTTATATGATAAAGATTTTAGACAAACCTTATTTGATTATTTTAAGATGACTGGGGCTCCTGCTTTAATTCCTCGTTATGCTTTAGGAAACTGGTGGAGTCGTAATATGATTTATGATGATAATAGTTTGCATAATCTTATTCGTAATTTTGAGAAAGAGACGATTCCAATTTCTGTTATGCTTTTTGATCATGATTGGCATATTCGTAATACGGATAAAGAGAAAAAATTAAAGGTTGGTTATACTTTTAATCAAGAATTGATTCAAGATCCTAAGTTTATGATTTCTGAATTTCATAGACGTGGTATTCGTGTTGGTTTAGTTGTAAATCCTACTGGGGGAATTTATCCACATGAGTTATATTACCCTCAGGCTAGTCAGTATTTACAAGTAACGGATGGTAGTGTTATTTCTTTTGATCCTTTAAATCCTAAACATATTGATGTTTTATTTAAGATGTTTTTGCATCCTTTGGAAGCACAAGGTGTTGATTTCTTTTGGAATGATTCTACTGGTAATATGGATGTTACTCAACTATGGGCTCTTAATCATTACATGTATTTAGATTCTGGAAGAAGTAGTAATAAGAGAGCTATGATTTTAGGTAGAGGTGGGGTTTTTGCTCCTCATCGTTATCCTGTCTTATATGGTGGTAGTTCTGAAGTTAGTTGGAAAGATTTAAAAAGTCTACCATTTAAGTATTTGAATGCTGCTAATATCGGTGTTTCTTGGTGGAGTCATGATGTTGGTGGTAACCATGGTGGTATTGAAGATGGTGAACTTTATTTACGTTATGTTCAATTAAGTACTTTTGGTCCTATTTTAAGATTCCATGGAGCAAGAGGAAGATATTATAAAAGAGAACCTTGGTTATGGGATGCTAAAACTTTTAGTATTGCTGCTAATTATTTGCGTTTGAGACATCGTTTGATTCCTTATATTTATACAGAGGCTTATAATTATACCAAATCTGGGGTTCCTGTTATTCAACCTTTTTATTACAATTATATGTGGGTTTATGACGATGATCTTTATAGAAACCAATATTATTTTGGATCTCAATTGTTAGTATGTCCTATTTTGGAACCAAAGGATCCTATTATGAATCGTTCTATTCATCGATTCTTTGTACCTGATGGTGTTTGGTATGATTGGGTTACTGGTAAGAAATTCCCTGGAAATAAAAAATATGTTTCTTTCTTTAAAGAAGATGATTATCCAGTCTTTGCTCATGCGGGAAGTATTATTCCTATTTCGAATCGTAGTGACTATAATAATATTGGTCTTCCTACAGATTTAGAGATTCAAATCTTCCCAGGAGCTAGTAATACTTATACTTTGTATGAAGATGATGGAATTACTTCTTTATATCGTGAAGGTTATTATTTAAAGACTTCTATTGACTATAATTATATGAGAGATAATTTTACAGTAGTCATTCGTTCTATTGATGGAAAGAGTGGTATTGCTCCTGAAAGAAGAAATTATAAAATGGTATTCCGTAATACGAAAAAACCGGATATGGTTAGTGTATTCTTTAATAATGAACAATTACAGACTCAGTCTTATATTGATGGAAATGATTTTATTGTAGATATCAAGGGTGTTCCAACGATTGGTCAATTAACGATTAATTGTAAGGGTAAAGATATTGAAATTGATACGGTTCGTTTGGTTAATGATGAATTAGATAGTGTTTTAATGGATCTTAAGATTAGTACTTATTTGAAAGAGAGTATTGCGAAGATTATCTTTAGTGATATTACTGTTGATAAAAAGAGAATTGGTATTCGTAAACTTCGTAAGGAAGGTCTTTCTAAGGAACATATGGGATTATTCTTAAAACTTCTTGATTATATGAACGATATTTAGAAACTAGAAATTTTTCTAGTTTCTTTTAAATTTATCTTGGAAAAAATAGGATTTATGTTATAATAAGTTTATATTTTGTGATGAGAAAGAAGTAGTAGTAAAAAAAACTTTGTAGAGAGTCTATGGTTGGTGAAAATAGATAGGAGATTTTTATGAACTTGTCTTTTGAGCAATTGGGTAATTCCGTTATCGATTTAGAGAGTATAGTCATAACTATAAATTAAGGTGGTACCGCGAGAAATCGTCCTTAACTTTATAGTTATTTTTTTGTATAGGAGGTCTTATGGAAGAAGTTGTTTTATTTTTGATGACGTTTCTTCTGTTATTTCTTATTTATGAGATTCTATTGATTCGGCCTTTAAAGAAGAAGGGGTATCAAAAATCGAATAAGAAAGAACTGATGGAAGTTCGTTATTTAATTTCTAAATATCATTTGAATATGGATAAGATTTCTTATTCTCAATTATTACAACTGTGTGCAATTACTTCTTGTCTTAATATATCGATTACGGTTACTGTAGTTTCTTATGTTTCTTCCTTTTTATGGGAGATTGTAGTAGGATTTGTCGTAATCTTTCTTCTCATTTATGGAAGTTATTATTTGATTTATTTATTTTATAAAAAGAAAGGGATGATTCGTGATGGAAAACATCAATAAAGTAGAAAAAAAGTGGCAAGATTATTGGGATGAACATCAAACATTTCAATGTGGAAAGGAAAAGGGAAAACAACCTTATTATATTTTGGTAGAGTTTCCTTATCCAAGCGGTTCTGGACTTCATGTTGGGCATGTACGTAGTTATACGGCACAAGATGCGATTGCTAGAATGATGAGATTACAAGGATATGATGTTTTGTATCCAATGGGATGGGATGCTTTTGGAGCACCTGCTGAACAGTATGCAATTAAGAATCATATTCATCCAAAGGAAGCTGTTAAGGAAAATATTCAGACTTTTAAAGGACAAATGAAATCATTAGGTTTCTCTTTTGATTGGAGTCGTGAGTTTTCTACAACGGATCCTGAATATTATAAATGGACACAATGGCAATTTTTACAATTTTATAAACATGGTATGGCTTATAAAGATAAGATTCCTGTCAATTGGTGTCCTACTTGTAAGAGTGTATTGTCTAATGAAGATGCGGCTGGCGGAGTTTGTGAAAGATGTGGAAGTGTTGTTGAACAAAGAGAAAAGAGTCAATGGATGCTTCGTATGAGTGATTATGCAGAAGATTTACTTACCGGTCTTTCGGATACGAATTTTGCGGATCGTGTCAAATTAGGTCAAATTAACTGGATTGGAAAATCTGTTGGAGCTCATGTTACTTTCCAAATTGATGGACATGATAAGAATTTTACAGTATTTACGACTCGTTGTGATACGTTGTTTGGAGCAACCTATTGTGTACTTGCTCCAGAACATCAATATGTATTAGAGATTACGACTCCAGAGCATATGGATGAAGTGAAGGCTTACATCCAAGAATGTGCTAAGAAAAATGAGATGGAGAGAACAGAACTTAACAAGGATAAGACAGGTGTCTTTACAGGAGCCTATGCGATTAATCCTGTCAATGGTGATAAAATTCCTATTTATATTTCTGATTATGTTCTTGCAAGTTATGGAACAGGTGCGATTATGGCTGTTCCTGCTCATGATGATCGTGATTATGAATTTGCGAAGAAATTTCATATTCCTATCATTCAAGTTCTAGAAGAAGAGACAGGTACTCCACATGAAAATGAGAAGGAGAAACAATCTATTGTTGCAGTTGTTCATGATCCTAAAAAAGATCAATATTTGACTATTAATTGGAAAGATAAAGGTGGTCGTCTTTTTGTTGGAGGTACTCGTAAGAACCAAGAAGATGCTGTTGCTTGTGCTAAACGTGAAATTCAAGAAGAGACAGGATATACGGATATTGAACTTGTATGTGAGGATTTTACGATTCGTCATCATTATTATGCTTATAACAAAGATCAATATTTTGCTATTGAAGCTACGCCTTTGCTTTTTGAACTTAAGAGTGATAAAAAGGTTTCTCAAAAACTTGATCCTGATGAAGATTTTGAAGTAGAATGGGTTGATCGTTCTACGATTGAAAAAGAAGTTAAGGATGAACTTCATAAAAAGTCTTTTGAATATGTTTTAAATCCTGGTGCTATGACAGGGGATGGAACTCATGTAAATTCAGAATTCTTAAATGGTCTACATAAAGAGGATGCTATCAACACTATGATTGGTTGGTTAGAAGATCATGAGTGTGGAAAACAACAAGTCAATTATAAAATGAGAGATTGGATTTTCTCTCGTCAAAGATTCTGGGGAGAGCCTATTCCTATGATTCATTGTCCTAAATGTGGATGGGTTCCTATGAAGGAAGAGGATTTACCATTACTTCTTCCTGATGTTGCGGAATATGAACCAACAGAAGATGGAGAAAGTCCTCTTGCAAATATTGAAGATTGGGTTAATTGTAAGTGTCCTAAATGTGGAGGAGATGCTAAAAGAGAGACGGATACTATGCCTAACTGGGCTGGTTCTTCTTGGTATTTCTTACGTTTTATGGATCCTCATAATACTAAAGAATTTGCATCTATGGATGCAATGAAATATTGGAATCGTGTTGATTGGTACAATGGTGGAATGGAACATACAGCAAGACACTTATTGTATGCACGTTTCTGGGTTCAATTCTTGTATAATATTGGATTGGTTCCTCATAAAGAAATGATTTGGACTCGTGTTAGTCATGGTATGGTGCTTGGTTCTGACAATCAAAAAATGAGTAAATCAAAGGGTAATGTGATTAATCCGGATGATATTGTGAAAGAATATGGAGCAGATACTTTACGTACTTATGAAATGTTTATGGGAGATTATCAAATGGATGCTCCATGGAGTACCGATTCTCTTAGAGGATGTAAGAGGTTCTTGGATAAAGTGGAAAGACTTAAAGATAAGATTAATGATCAAGAAGGATACAGTGAAAAACTAGAGCCTATTCAAAATAAAACAATTAAGAAAATTGAATATGATATGATGCATATGGGTTATAATACGGTTATTTCTTCTTTGATGATTTTAGCAAATGCTTATGATGATATGGAATCTATTACAAAAGAAGATTATCATTTGTTCTTAACCCTTCTTAATCCAATTGCTCCTCATATTACCGAAGAGTTAAATGAACAAATTGGATATTCTCCTATTTGTGAGGGAGAGTGGCCTATTTATGATGAGGAGAAAACGGTTGAGAATACCAAAGAAATTGCGGTACAGGTTAATGGCAAAGTACGTGCTACGATAGAAATCTCTATTGATGATGATGAAGATATGATTCGTGAGAAGGCACTAAGTTGTCTTAATGTTATGAAACATATTGAAGGACATGAAGTCGTAAAAGTTATCGTTATCAAAGGTAAAATTGTTAATATTGTTATTCGATAGAAAGGGTTTCCCTTTCTATTTTTTTGACAAATTCTATCTTTTGTGATATAATGTGTGCAATTTAAGGGGTGGTCTTATGTTTTTAGATAAGCATAGTGATGTAGTGATTTCTGGACAACTTTTTCCTTATGATTTATTTCAATATTTGCTTTCTCGTTTTAAAGAGGCTTTTTGTCATTCTAGTTTAACGATTGAACAAGCATTTAAAGAATTAGATGAATTGGAAGTTGCTATTCATTCTTCTATGGATTATCATGCCTTTGATTTTTATTGTACTTTAGGATTTAAGGAGAAAAAGGAAATTGATGATACTTTAAAACAAATTATTGTTTTTAAGGCTTCTCGTTATGGTGTTTTTAATGAGGCTTTGACAGGGGATCCTAAACAGACAGATCGTTTGTTTCAAAAGCATTTTTCTTATTTTGTTCCTTATTTACCATATTTTATTGCTTTTGATAAGGATGGAAAATTTGATAAGCGTGCTACTTATCAAAAAGTAGATACTTTATTTATGAATTTACCTAGAAGAAATGAGGCATATAAGAGTGCTTATCATATGCAGAAAGATAGTTTGGATGCCTTTGATTATGCAATGGATTTAGATCAAATCTCTATTCGTGATGCGATTCAAATTAATAATATCGTAAATCGTAGTGATGTGAATCAGGTGTTAGGGTTTAAGAGAACAAATAATGATATTATTGGTGCTAGTTTTACTCCTGTTGATAAAAAGGATGTGCCTCTTGAGATGCAAAAACTATTTTCTGATTATCGTCATGATTTTGGAAAAGAATATTTAAATCCTAATGATATGACTGTTACTGCTCAAGAGAGAAGTGATCGAGTTTTTGAAATCTTTCGCAAAGAAGCTTTGTTTCATATTCGATTTATTCGAATTCATCCTTTTAATGATGGGAATGGTAGAACAGGTCGTATTATTTTAAATCATCATTTGTTAGAACAAGGAATTGCTCCTGTTATTCTTTCTGGAGCTATGGCAGAAGATTATTGTAAGTGTATTGATAATTATGATGTTGATGGTCTTGCGAAAATTCTTTATTATATTTCTTCTGTTCAAATAGCTAACTGGGTTTCTGAGAAAAAAGCAGGTGCTGATACTTCTAGGAAATATGTTTCTCCTAATAATCAAAAACTTGCGGCTTTGGTTGGATATGAAGATGCCTCTGATACTACAAATCAAGCTAAAAAACCTTATATGAAGAAATTCTTATTTTAGAAGAAATTTCTTCTTTTTTTTTGTTCTTTTTTTGATATTTTCTTTTTGGTGATTGATTTGAAAGTTAAGATATTTGATGAAGAAGATGAAATGGATTTAGAAAATGATATTAATGAGTTTTTAGAGAAAGAGGAAGTAGAAGTTGTGGATATTAAATTTCAAGTTGGTGTTTCTGTTTTTGGGGAAGAACAAATTTTTTGTTTTTCTGCTATGATACTTTATCGGTAGGGGAGTATAAAAATCCTCTATTTTGTGATATGATAGATGTATCATGGAGGAGTATATGAAGAAAGATGTCACTATGAAAAAGTCCACTTTCGTTAAGGGTGCTTTTATTACTACTATTGGTATAGTTCTTACTAAGATTTTGGGCATTTTATATGTAATTCCTTTTCATTCTATTATTGGAGAAGAGGGAGGTGCCTTATATGGATATGCTTATACGATCTATATCTTTTTCTTGTCTCTTTCTTCTGCAGGAATTCCTCTTGCGATTAGTAAACTAGTATCGGAATATCAAACTTTGGGATATTCCAAAGCGAAAAGGAGAGTTTTCGTTCTTGGAAAAAGAATTGCTCTTCTCTTTGGACTTATTTGTTTCTTGTTTTTAATTTTGTTTGCTCCTATTTTGGCTAAGTGGATCTTAGGAGGCGTTGTTGGAGGAAACCGAGTAGAGGATGTTACTTTTGTAATTCGTGTTATCTCTTCTGCTATTTTAGTAGGACCAGTTCTAAGTGTTTATCGTGGATATTTTGAGGGACATCGTTTTATGAGTCCGCCTTCTATTTCTCAAGTGTTGGAGCAATTGCTTCGTGTTTTTATCATTCTTTTTGGTAGTTATTTTTCTTTGAAATTTTTCAAAGTCTCTTTAGCAAGTGTTGTTGGAGTTGCCTTATTTGGGGCTACTGCGGGAGCACTGATTGCCTATTTTTACTTATTAGATAAGTATTTTAAAAATCGTCGTAAATTTCAGGAAAAAGTAAGAGATGTAAATGAGCCTATTGTGAGTGACCGGGTCATTCTTCACAAAATATTTTTGTATGCTATTCCTTTTATTATGATTGATGTTTTTCAGTCTCTTTATCATTATGTGGACATGGTCAGTGTTGTCAAAGGACTTGTGAATTATGCGCAATACTCAGCAGTAGATGCGGAAACTGTTTATAGTATTTTATCTACTTGGGCACAGAAATTTAATATGATTATTGCGGCTATTTCAACAGGAATTATTGTTAGTTTGATTCCTAATCTTACAGAGAGTATTGTCAAAAAACAACAAGATGAAATTACTCACAAAGTAAATCTTTCTTTAAGTATGTTACTTTATTTTATTCTTCCGATTTCTTTTGGAATTTGTTTTTTAGCAAAACCTATTTGGATTGTTTTTTATGGAGAGAGTTCTTATGGACCTAGTATTTTAAGTTACTATGTTTTTGTTGGACTTATGGTTTCTTTATTTACAATGGTTATTAGTGTTTTACAAACGCTTAAAGATTATCGTAATGTATTTTGGTGTTTATTGATTGGATTTGTTCTTAAAATTTTATTTAATTATAGTCTTCTTCGTACGTTCTTATCGATTGGTTTTCCACCTTATTATGGGTTTATTACTGCAACCATTCTTGGATACTTAGCTTCTTTCTTTGTTTGTATGTTTATTTTAAGGAGAAAGTATCATATTTCTTTTGAAGTTTTTTTAAAAAACTTTGTTGATATTTTATGTGGGTCTTTCTTGATGCTTTTTGTCCTTGGAATCGTTCATTTTCTGATACCTTTTTCTTCGACATGTCGAATGGTTTGTTTCTTCCTTGTTCTTTTCTATACGGTACTTGGTGCTTTTGTTTATTTTGTTTATGCTTATCGAGCTAAACTTACTAAGACTATTTTTGGAGATCGCTTCTTTAAGAGTTTTTCTAAAATCTTTTTTCATAAATAATTGTCAAGAAAATATAAAAAGATATGAATTTTATTTGTTATTATGGATAGAGAATGTTAAAATAAGTTATATAGGATAGATATCAAGTCTAAAAATTTTAGGAGGTATTTCTATGGCAGTTTTTAAGTTAGATACGGATAGGGTTTCTTCTGTTAGTTCATCTTTACAGTCTATTGCTTCTCAAATTCGTAATATTGCAAGTTCTGTAAGTGGGTATGATACAAGCTGTGATGAATTTGATTTTTCCTCTCCCAAATCAGTGATTGCTTCTAATATAGAGGCTTGTGCTACGAAGGTTTCTAATACCTCTACTTATTTAGAGAGAGTTGCTTCTCGTCATTCTGCTCTTCAAAATAGTTTGAAATTTGGTGTTTCGGGAAGTACTGACTCTGATGGTCATGGAATCGGTACTAGTACAAGTGGAGGGGCTGGTTCTCGTTCTGCTGGTCGTAGTGGCGGTGGATACTCTGGAGGGTATGCTTCTTCTTACTCTGGTGGAGGAGGCGGTGGATACTCAACTTATTCTGGTCCAACAAAATCTGCTCCTGTTGATATTGCTATTCCTAGTAATGGTATTCAACATGGTACTGCTCAAACAGGTGGCCTTTCTGAAGTTGGAAAAACTCTATTTGAGAGTAAAGCTCTTGCTTATAATACGGCAGGATATGCAACCATTGGTGGAATGTTCTTAATTGCTTGTAGTAGTCAATATGGTAAAGTTGGAGATGAGTTAACTTTCACATTAGATGATGGCCAGACTTTCCGTTGTATTATTGCGAAAGTGGATGATAGTACCAATGGAAAGATTCATTTCTTTGTAAATGATGAATGGAAAGCTAATAATCCAGATAATTTCCAAGAAGATATTTGTGATCATATTGTCAAAGCTCAAAATCTTGGTCAAAATACTACTTATACTTGTGGGGCTACGATTAGTGGCGCTCTTGAGTGGGCTGAGACGATTGCGAATGATGATCGTTATGGATATTCTCAATCTACTCGTTGGGGAAATCCAAATTACGACTGTTCTTCCTTTGTTATTTCTGCTTATGAAGCTGCTGGTATTCCTGTTAAGGAAGCTGGAGCCTCTTATACAGGTAACATGATTGATGCTTTTGTTCAATGTGGATTTGAATGGATTCCAGGAAACCCTAATGTTAATACGTTAAAACCTGGTGATATTGTCTTAGATGTGGATGCTCATACCGAAATGTACTTTGGTAATGGTAAATTGGTTGGAGCTCATAGTAACAAAGATGGTCGAGATGGAGACTCTAGTGGTAATGAAATTAATATTTCTAACTATTATAGTCACCCTTGGGATGGAGTTTTACGTTATGTAGGTAGTGGTCAAAACGATGCGAAAGCCGTTGCTGCCCCAAATGCACCTAAGGTTTCCTCTCAAAAAAAATCAACGGATGTTGAAGTTTTACAAGTATAATTTTATCAATATAGTGTAAAGTGTTGCCCTATTGCTTTTTCTAATAGGAAAATTAATGTTATAATGAAAATAAAGAATGGAGGTTAAAGAATATGGCAAATGGTTTAATCGTAGAAGCTGGTTCTATGAAAGATGATGGAGAAAAGACAATTGGTAGTGCAGAAGATTTCTTAAATGAAATTAATATCTTAAAAAACAATGTTGAGGCATTAATGAGAATTTGGAGTGGTCCTGCTGCTGCTGCTTTTCAAGCATCTTTTCTTGAACAAGCAGATAATTTAAATGAATTCCAACAAAGATTAAATGATCGTGGAGAAGATATTGTTAACTCTGCAGGAATTTTAAATCGTAATGAAGAAGATTTAGCTGCTGCTGGATCTCACTTATTCTAATAAAAGGAGGTTTTAGAATGCAAGAATTTAAAGAAGAGAACTATGATGAAGCAATTGCTTTAGCTGATGAAGTTGCTGCAAGTGCTACTCGTATTCATAATGTTTTTGAAGATATTGATAATGTTACGAATCTATTACATGGAGGGCATTGGGAAAGTACCGGATCTGAAGATGTAAGTGCTGACTATGCTCGTACTGTTAAGAGTAGATTTGAACCATTCTATGAAAATGTTATGACTATGAAAAAACATATTTATGAAGTAACTGGTCGTAACCAAGAAGCAGATACTCAAGCTGCTGCAAATATTCAATAAAAAATGAGAAGAATAAAGTGAACTTTGAGGTTCACTTTATTTTTTCTCATTTTCTTTTTGTAATTCTTCTTCTAAATTTTTTTTGCTTTTTTTGCGTATTATCTTTCGATAGATTGGAACTAATTTTGTGAAGACAAAGTAGAATAGTGGATCTACTATGTAATCCCATTCGCCAATAAATTCGATATAGTCTCCACCAAACTTCTTTTTAAATTCATGTAGCCCTAATCTTGGATTGTTTTTTGATAAGTCTCCTATCGTACCAAATTGGTCGTAGATCTTAATCTTTTTGTTTTTACAATACTTAATGTGTTCATAATAGGTTTTATAATTTACATAGGTCTCACTTAATATATTGTGATTTCCTGCATATAAAACCCAAGCTTTATCTCCATATTCTATAATCATATGAGCACTTAAGGTAATTTCATTTCCATATTCTTTTCTTGCTTCTTTATATTTTTCAATTTCTGCTAAAATATTTTCCTTTTGTTTTGTTAGTTCTGTTAATTTTGCTTTTGCGCTTTTACTTAAGTTATCTATTGGTAAGATGGATATTTGATTGTTGATATCCTTAAGTGTTTTTTCTATCGCATTTATGGTTTTCGTAATATTAATTTTGCCCATGAAAAGGGTTGCTTTTGAAGATTTATTTCCATTAAAGATTTCATATAGTGTTTCATAATAATCTTCATTATAAGAAATAAAGTCTTTTCTAGATTCTGTTAGGGTCATTAAATGATAGAATTCTTTGATATCACTCTTTTTTCCTATTGTTACTTCGGTATCTAATTTTTCTGCTTTGGCAATTCTTTGTTTGGTTGTTTTGGAAAAGTGATTTTCTATTTCTTCCATGGATTGTGTTAAGTCAATACGGAAGGTGTATCTTGGTTGCATGGTTTCAAAGTTTTTGGTATATCCTTGGTGCTTGAAACCACAAGACTTTAATGTTTCAAATATTTTATCGTAGTCCTCTTCTATTTTTTCTTCATTTTGATAATTGATGGATTTTCTAATAATATCAGGATCTATTTTTACAAAGATTGCTTTTTTACTTTTTGCAAATTCTACTACTTTTTTGGTCATTTCTCGTACTAGTTCTTTTTTCTTAAAATCGATTACAAAACCACGAGGAGCATACAGATAACATCTATTCATTGGTAGTTTTTTTTCCAATAATAGAGTTGAGGCTACAACTTCTTCTTTTTCATTTACTAAACCTAAATAATAGGGAGTTACATTCTTCTTTATTTTTGAAAATTCTCCCCAAGATAGAGATTGTAAAAAGTGAGATTTATATTTATTTGTTCTTACAAATTCATCAAATTGTTCTTTTTCTAAATTCTTTAGTTTTAGCATTTGTACGACCTCTCTTTTTCATTAATTAGTATATCATAGAACTTTTAGATGATGTAGTAATTATCATCTTTTTCCAAGTAGTTTTTTTGTTCTTTCTTTGTTAAATTCTCTAATTTGTTATCAATCCTCATTAATTGCTCTCTGATGTGTTTTAATTCTTCTATAATCTGAGGAGTTCCTGATGGATAAGGAGTAAATGGATATGGATTCATAATATTCCTTCTTTCTTCTTATTTTATGTTTTTTTCCTCTTTCTGTGATAAAATATGAAATGGTGATTTTATGCGTCTTAGAAATGTTAAAAATAAAGAACAAATTATGGAACAATCTCCCTATCTCATTCGTGATGGTTCTCTCTACCGTGGAAAGTGGAAAACTTTATTTTGCAATGAGAACCCTATTTATGTAGAAATTGGTATGGGAAAAGGGCAATTTTTGATTCAGAATGCTCTTTTACATCCTGATATTAACTATATTGGGATTGAGAAATATGATAGTGTCCTTGCGAAGGGGTTATTAAAAATTCCTGAGGGAATTTTTAATTTATATATTGTTCGTGCAGATGCTCTTGATATTGACCAAATCTTTGATCATGAGGTTTCTCTTATCTATTTAAATTTTTCTGATCCTTGGCCTAAAAATAGACATCATTTGCGTAGATTAACCAGTAGAATTTTTTTAGAGAAGTATGAACAAATCTTTTGTGGAGAAAAAGTTCTTGAAGTTAGGACGGATAATTCTTCCTTTTACCAATATTCTTTGGTTAGTCTTAGTACTTTTGGGTATACGTTAGAAGAAGTCTCTTTTGATCTTCATAAAGATAATATGCCACTTGTTACAACAGAATATGAAGATAAGTTTTCTTCTTTGGGGCTTCCTATTTATTTTGTAAGGGCTTTTAAAGATTGTAAAACTAAGGAAAAGCCATAAAAAAATTTTACCATTTACTAAATTAATGGTATAATGTAAGAAGAGTAGGTGAATTATGAAAAAAATAGTAGTTTTACTCTCTGTACTTGTTGTTTTTTTAACGGGATGTAGTGTTTATACTTTTGAGACTGATCAATTTGAGGACAACTTGGATTATTTATTATCTCAAAAGGCTAATTTATATAATGTTTATTATGATGGTTATAAATATTATCTACCAAAAGGTGTTTCTTTTGTAGAGAAAGATGATTATAATGCCTTATTGGCAGATCAAAACGATAATCAATATTACTTATATGTTGATGCGATTAGTTATTATCATAAAATAGAGAATGATTATCAAGAAAATCATGATTCTTATTATTCTAAGTTATTAAATTATAATGATAAAACAGGATATTTACAAATAGATGAAGTAGATGATAAATACTTTATTCAATTTGTATTTAATTATGTCAAGATAGAGGCTTTTGTAGAAGAAAAGGATCTTGTAGATTCTATTGATAATATGTGTTATATTCTACGTTCTGTTACCTTTAATCTATCTGTACTTGAGAGTCTTATTGGTGATAATGTTTTAGATTATCAAGAAGAAGATTATAATTTATTTAAGGCAGATTCTAGTAAGGAATCTTATATGGAAGTTGCGAAGAGAAATGAGAATGAAGAATATTCGAAGTATCTAGAGGATGAAAAAATCGATCTAGATTATTAAAAGAGGTGAACTCATGGGTATACTAGATAAAATCAAGAATGCTCTTTTTGAAGTAGAGTATGTGGAAGTGGAAGAAAAACCTAAAAAAGAAAAAAAAGTAAAACAAAAAGAGCAAACTACGGAAAAAGAGGATAAACCGATTGCGAAAAAGATTGTTCTTCCTGGTAAGATTGAAGAAAAGGTTGAGGAAATCAAAGAAGAAGAATTAAAAGATGAAGATTTTGAAGTTCGTCCAAAAGACGAGAAAGTAAAGGAAGTCTTCCAAGATAACTTTAATGTTATGGGAGATGATTATCCTACTGCTCCAGTTCCTCCGGTTACAGAACCTGTTTATGAGGAAGTTCCTCCTGCAACCATTCCAACGGTACCACCTGAGACGACACCTGCCACACAACCAATTGCTCAGGATGGGGTATATACTAATAAAGATTATGTTCGTGAATATGATTCTTATAAAGAAAAAGTTTATAATACTTTACAAAATGAAATTCATGTAAAGAAACCTGAAAGTAGACCTTATGGTATGGATCTTTCTCATCGAGTAGCTATTAAAGAATATGGTGCGGAAAGTAGAGAAGAGAAAGGTACTTTTAAACCTAGTCCTATTATTTCTCCTATTTATGGTATTCTTGATAAAAACTATAAAAAGGAAGATGTTGTTGCGAAGAAAGAAGTTCATCATCCTACCTATTATAGTAAAGCAAGTTTGAATGTAGATGATATTCGAAATAAAGCTTATGGAAGTAATAGTCAAGAAGAGTTTCAAGAAGAAAAGACTCATGAGATTGTATTAGAAGATGATGATGAAAACTTATTGGTTGATTTAAGTGATGAAAAGAAACCAGAAGTAAAAGAAATTACTGTTGGAGATGCTATGGAGTATTTCCAAGATTTAGGTCTTGAATATAATGTGGATTATGTGGATGCGAGTGGTAAAACTCCTCCTAAGAAAAAGCCTGATGATTTAGAAGAAGATATTAAGGATACCATGAATGAATCTGTTGAAGAAGTTGTTGTACCAGAAACGGTTCCTGTACCTGTTCCAGCACCTGCAACAGAACCAGTTGTTGCTAAAGTAGAAAGTGCTCCTGTAGAAGAAAAACCAGCAGCAGAAGCTACTTTAGATGATGATGACAACTTATTTGATTTAATTGATTCTATGTATCATGAAGAAGATAATTAGAAAGGAGAAGGAAAATGGAATTTTTATTAAATATTTTATTACCTGTAATATTATATCTTGTAGTTATCATATTATGCATTGTACTTATTGTTTTATGTATACGTTCTCTTAAAATTTTGGATAAAGTTGATAGAATTGTAGATAATATTGATGAGAAGGTACAAGTTTTTGATGGAGCTTTTTCTATCTTTAGAAAAGCTGCAGAAGGAATTGCTAGTATTAGTGATAGTTTCGTATTTGCAGCGACTTCTGCTATCTCAAAATTAATTAAAAAAATAAAAACTGATAAGGAGGAAGATGATTATGAATAAATCAGGAATTGGAAAATTTGTAGCTGGTGCTGCAGTAGGAGTTGGATTGGGAATGCTTTTTGCACCACAATCTGGAGAGGAAACTAGAAAGGAACTTAAAAAGAAACTTGATGAATTAATTGATCAAGCAAAACATGTTGATGTTGAAGAAGTCAAAAAAGATATTTCTAGAAGAGTAGAAGAAATTAAAATGGAATTAGTAGATCTTGATAAGGAAAAAGTATTAGAGATTGCTAAAGAAAAAGGAGAAGCTTTAAAAGCAAAAGCTGAAGAGTTAGTTGATTTAGCAAAAGAAAAGGGAACTCCTGTTTTAAAGAAGACTGCTAATGATGTTTTAGATAAAGTTATTAAAGTTTCTAAAGATGTTCAAAAAAAATTAGCTGTTAATAAGTAAGAAGTCAAAGTCTTTTGACTTTTTTTCTTTCTCATGATATATTATCTATAACATTTTTTGTTGATTCATAATTAGTAGTATTCCTATTTGTTTTAGAGACTTAATGGTTGGTGGAAATTAAGAGTGATAGGAAATATGAAATACAGTATGAGGAGAAAAATCGTTTGCTGCGTTAAAGCATTGAGAGCATGTTTTACATGAATTAAGGTGGTACCGCGAAAAATTCGTCCTTAGAGAGAGTTTTTCGTTTTTTTTATGAATAGGAGGATTTATGCATACAGAATATGAAGTAAGAATTTTGGAGATTGATCCAGAAGATGTTAAAAAAAGATTAGAGAAGGTTCATGCAGAGTTTCAATGGGATCATGTTCAAAAGCGTTATGTTTATGATTTTGTTCCTAAAGTAGAGAATAAATGGATTCGATTACGTACAAATGGAGATGTTTCTACTTTGACAATTAAGAATCTAGTTTGTTCTGAAATTGATGGAACACAAGAATTAGAAGTTCAAGTGGATTCTTTTGATAGAACGCATCTTATTTTAAAAGAATTAGGATATGAAGCAAAAGGCTATCAGGAAAATAGAAGGGTTCAATATCACTTAAATGGAGTAGAAGTGGATATTGATTCTTGGCCTATGATTCCTACTTATTTGGAAATAGAGGGAGCTTCTCCTGAGGCTGTTTATGCTGCCGTAGAGGCTTTAGGATTTACTAAGGAAGATTGTACGACTCGTGATGTAGAAGGAATCTATTTGGATTATGGATACTCATTAGATACGATTTATGAATTAAAGTTAGAGGAGGATAGATAATATGACTTTTTTTGAGGAATTACAATGGAGAGGTTTGGTTAAAGATGTTGCGGGAGAAGATATTGCCGATAAACTAAACAATGAGAAAATTACTTTTTATTGGGGAACAGATCCTACTGCGGATAGCTTACATTTGGGTCATTATTCTAGTTTGGTTACTGCCAAAAGACTTGCTAATTACGGTCATCATCCTATCTTACTTTGTGGAGGAGCTACTGGATTAATTGGAGATCCTAGACCTACTGCGGAAAGAGAAATTATTACGAAAGAAAAACTTCAAGAAAATTTGGAAGGAATTCGTAAGCAAGTCATTCAAATTTTTGATGGAAAAGCAGAAGTTGTTAATAATTATGATTGGTTTCAGGGTTATGAATTTACGGATGTTTTAAGAGATGTTGGAAAATATATTACGGTTAATTATATGCTTGATAAAGATATCATTAAAAGAAGGCTTGAGACGGGTATTACTTTTGCGGAGTTTGCTTATACATTAATTCAGGGATATGATTTCTTATGGTTATATGAGAATAAGAATTGTATTATGCAAGTGGAAGGCTCTGACCAATGGGGTAATATTACTACGGGTATTGATTTAATTAAGAAAAAATTAGGAAAAGATGTTTATGCTTTTACTATGCCTTTGGTTGTTGATAAATATGGTCATAAGTTTGGTAAGAGTGAAGGAAATGCTTTATGGTTAGATGAGGAGAAAACATCTTCTTATGAGTTATATCAATACTTATTAAATGTAGATGATGAGGTTGTTATCGACTACATTAAAATCTTTACTTTCTTAAGTGTTTCTGAAATTCAAGAACTTGAGAAGAGACATCAAGCTCAACCTGAGTTACGTGAAGCACAAAAAGCACTTGCGAGAGAGATTATTACGGATTTACATGGAGAAGAGTCTTACTTAGAAGCTGTTAAAATTAGTGAAAGTTTATTTAGTGGAGATATTCAGTCTTTTACGGGAAAAGATATTGAGGTTGCCTTTAAGGGGCTTACTCCTTTTACGATTTCTCAAGATAAAAATCTTGTTGATTTATTAGTAGAAGGGGGTATTTGTTCTAGTAAAAGAGAAGCTCGTGAGTTTATTACGAATTCTTCTATTACATTAAATGGAGAAAAAGTAACGGACCTTGATTATGTTCTTACAAAAGATAAGTGTATTGATGGGAAATATATTGTAGTACGTAGAGGTAAGAAAAAGTATTTTATTGGAATTTATCAATAATTGACAAAAAGAGAATATAAATTTTTATATTTTCTTTTTTTATGGGTGGAAAAGAAATGGCAAATTTGATAAAATGAAGATGATATGGAGGCATGTTATGAATCGTAGAAGAGTTCAACAATTTAAAATCATTTCCGTTCTTTGTATTCTTGTTTTAATAGGAGAAGTTTTTTATATTGGATATCGAGCTCTCTATCAGAGTGAAAAGTCACTTTATTTTGAAGGGGTAAATGCCTTTATTCCTGCGGGAGATGCTTATGTTTCTGTGGGAAGTAATAATGATAATGACAATCATTATGAGAAAGCTAAGATTTCTTTTTATAATTCTCATAGAGAAAAGCAATCTGAAAAATTATATAATGTAGGATATAATAGTTCTTTCTTTGGAGCTGCTGTTGATGGTAGTGATTGTGTTGTCGTTGGAAGTTATGAGAAGACAAAAGAAGATCATAGAGACTCTATTCGTCGTGCTCTTATTGTGAAGTATGATTCGGAAGGAAATCTTGTTTTTGAGAAGGATTTTCGTATTCTTGATAATTCTAAATTTACGAGTGTTGTCGTTGTTGGAGATAGTTACTATGTTGTTGGACAAAGTATCTACCGAAATACTAGAATTGGTAATAAAGAGGGTGGAGCTGTTCTTGCGAAATATAATCGTGATGGAGAACTTCAATGGTATCGTACCTATGGAAATAGTAAGAGTTCTATCTTTAATGATTTGTTGGTAGAAGAGGGAGCTATTTATACGGTTGGTACAGATGAGAATTATACGGGTATTATTGTAAAATATGATTTGGATGGTAATTATTTAACGTATAATGATTATAATACTACGGATTCTCTTGGGTTTAGTGGCATTGTAGAAGCAAATGGTTTTATCTATATTAGTGGGGCTTTGAGACGTAGTAATCAGGATAATGATGCGATTATTGTTCGTTATAGTATGGATTGTTCTTATATTGATCAAGTGGAATATACTGGAGAGGGACTTGAGAGATTTAATAAGTTAATTGTTGATGATCATGAACATATTGTTGCGATAGGAACAATGGCGATTCCTAAGAAAAATGGTGGTCTTGGAGAATACAATTATGATGGTATTATTGCGAAATATGATATGGATTTAAAGCATATTGATTCTGTTTCTTATGGGGATGAGAGAGATGATTATTTTACAGATCTTATCTATGATCAGGGTGAATATGTAGTTGTTGGATATTCTTTCTATGATGATGGTAGTTATATGAGTAAGATGATTCGTTACAGCAAAGCTTTGAAAGTTTTAGGGGTTTTAGCATGAAAGTTACTTTAGTAAGACATGCACAAACAGAGGATAATTTTTTAGGTAAGATTCAAGGAAGAGAGAATTCGCTATTAAATGATACGGGTAGAAGACAAGCTCAACGTTTAAGAGGGAAGTTACTGGATGAGGATTTTGCATGTTGTTATAGTTCTCCTTTACTTCGTACATTTGAAACCGCATTTACTCTTGTAGGAGACCGATGTGAGATTATTCGAGATGATCGATTACTGGAGAGAGAAATGGGGGAGTTAGAGAATCGGCCTAAAGAAGAGTATAATGCTTTTCAATTTTGGAATTATGACCAGAATCGACAGGATTATGGAATTGAGGGTGTACAGGATTTGATTTCTAGATGTCGTGACTTTCTTTCTTATTTAAAAGAAAAGTATCCGGACCAACATATTTTAATTGTTACTCATAGTGGACCTTATCGTGCACTTAGACATTTACTCTTAAATCATCCTCTAAAGGGAAATCTATTAGATGGTTTTATCGATAATTGTTCTTGTGAGACGTTTGAAGTATAAAAAAAAGAAGCAAATTTTTGCTTCTTTTATTTGTTGTAGAATTCAACGATTAATGCTTCATTGATATCTGCATTTAATTCATTTCTTTCTGGTAATCTAACGTATGTTGCTTCCATCTTTCCTTCGTCATAAGAGATAAATTCTACTCTCTTTGTAACTTTTGATAAAGATTCTGCAACTACTTTTAGGTTTTTGTCATTTTCTTTTAGAGAAATTACATCTCCTGGTTTTACACGGTAAGATGGAATATCTACTTTCTTTCCATTTACAGTTACGTGACCATGGTTTACTAATTGTCTTGCTCCACGACGAGTAGATGCAAATCCAATACGATATACTAAGTTATCTAATCTAGATTCTAGTAATCTTAAGAAGTTTGTACCATGGATACCAGCTAATTTACCAGCTTCATTAAATGTTTTTCTTAATTGTCTTTCATTTAATCCATACATGAAACGAACTTTTTGTTTTTCTTTTAATTGTGTTCCATAATCTGATAATTTTCCTTTACGTTCATTTCCATGTTGACCTGGTCCATATGGACGACGTGCTAATTCTTTTCCTGTCTCACTGATAGAAAAACCAACACGACGAGCTTGTTTGTAACTTGGTCCTATATATCTTGCCATACTTTGTTCTCCTTTCTTTTTGCTTTACAAATCTTGATGTGGATTGGCCATAAATTAGGGAGTTTCTATTCTTCTTTCGCATAAACAGCAATCGTTACTTGATTTATTCGTGAAGAAACACATTAACTTATTCCAAATCCCGCTGTTTCAAGGAATTTGCATTTCTAATTATAGGAAAAAATAAGCATTCTGTCAAGAATTTGTTGGTTTTTCTTTCTTTTATGTGGTTATTTTTCTAAAAATGTAGAAATATAGAGTCTTCTTATGTTAAAATATATTTAGAATCGAGGTGTGTGTATGCAGGGACAATATTTAATTATCGGATCCGTTTGTATTGTTGGGATTATTCTTGTCTTTGTTATTGTTCACTTTGTTAAAAATGCTGAGATTCGTTATTATAAAAATAAATTAAAAAACTTAGAGATTCAAAGAAATCAGATTGCTTCTACTCCTGTTTTGTTGGAGTTATCAAAAGTAGAACCGATTATTAAGAATGATCGCATGGATGAGAAGTATACGGAGTGGCAAGATAAGTTTACTTATATTAAAGAGAAACGCTTGTCTCAGATTGATGATATGCTCATTGATTTGGAAGTGTTCGTAGAAAAAAGAGATTATAAAAATTGTAGTTATCGGATTGCGAAGACAGAAATTGAAATCTATAAAGTAAGAGAATCTGCTGAACATTTACTAGATCAAATTAAAGATATTACTCTTAGTGAGAGTAAGTATCGAGCTATTATTACAAAATTAAAGACAAAGTATCGAGCTTTAAATAAAGAATTTCATGATCATATTGAACTTTATAGTGATATGAAAGATGCTGTTTTGATGCAGCTTGAGAATATTGAGAAAAGATTCTTAGACTTTGAAAAAGTCATGGAAGCAAATGATTATAATGAAGTTGTTCATATTTGTAAGGCTCTTGATAATATGATTGATCATATGGAAATTCTTATTAAAGAATTACCGGATGTTCTTTTAATGATTCAGACGGTTTTACCTACTCGTATGAGGGAGGTACAGGATACTTATCAAGAGATGGTAGATAAGGGATTTGTTCTTGATTATTTAAATCTTGATTATAATTTAGAAGAGTCTCGTAAGAATCTTGAGAGAATCATGGATAAAGTAAAGGTCATTAATCTTGAAGGTTGTATGTTTGATTTAAAGACGATGCTTGAATATTATGACTCTTTATTTATTGATTTTGAAAAAGAGAGATTATCTAGAAAAGTTTATGAAGAAGTTTCTAAAGATTTTGCGAAGAGATTAGAGAAGACCAATAAATTAGTTAGTGATGTTTATGATCAACTAGATGATATTAAGAAGATGTATGATTTAAGCGATGATGATGTTTTAATTATTCATGAAGTGAATAAAATCTTGGTTATGATTAATGATGACTTTAAGAAAATGATTCAAAAAGAGGAAGCTAAATCTTGTCCATACTCCATGTTAAATGAAGAAGTGGATAGTCTAACGGATCGTTTAACCAAGATGGAAGAGGATTTTGATCAGGCATTAAAATCTCTTGGAAATATGTATGATGATGAGGTAAGAGCTCGTGAACAATTAAAAGAGATTCAAGGATTCTTAAAAGATTGTAAGAAAATGATTCGTACTTATAAATTGCCTGTTATTACGGATAATTATTTTGTACAATTGGAAGAAGCTAATGAGTCTATCTTAGAAGTTGTTAGAGAACTAGAACATAAACCAATTGTGATTAAGACATTAAATACTAGAGTAGATACGGCAAGAGACTTAGTCTTAAAGCTTTATAATACTACCAATGATATGCTTCGAAATGCAGAATTAACAGAAAGATGTATTGTTTACTTAAATCGTTTTCGCTCCTCTTATGAAGGGGTAGATCAATGTTTAAGTGATGCAGAGGGCAGGTTCTTTAAAGGAGATTACCGGGAAGCATTAGAGTTTTCGATTAAGGCTACTTCTTTTATCGATGATAAAATATATAGAAAGTTGAAGGATGAATATGAGAAATAATAAAGGATTTGGAAAATTTGAAGTGATTACCATGATAGTTGTTTTACTTGTTGTATTTGCGTTTGTATTTTATTTAGTTTTACAAGGAGCTAATAAGCAAAGATTTGAAACGATGAAAGATAATGCTCTTACTTTTTCTAAGACGGTTGCGACAAATACTGCTTCTTTTCACTATGGAGATGTTGTTTACTTAGATGAGGTTGTTGATAATGGACTTTCTAATAAGATTCCTAATCCTATTGGAGGAGGAAGTTGTGATGGTACGCAATCTAGAATTAATACTATTGATGGTAGAACCTATGCAACTCTTCGTTGTGGAAAATATCTAATTGATCAAGCTGATTTCTCCGATAAAGAGAAAGTTGCTATCTATGAGGTTAGTGATTGGCAAGAGAAAAAGATAGATGGAGAAGATGTTCAGGAAAGAGAACTTTATAATTGTGAAATTGATGGTAAAAATGTATTTGATCAATATTATGAAGATTTGTACTTTGTTTATCGTTATAATAAAGAATATGGGGATAGTGCTTATTTCCCAGATCAAATATCAGATACGAATTGTAAAGTGGTTTCTAAGACATTTTATCGTACTCGTAAAGAGATTTCTTAAAATAAGTCATATGACTTATTTTTTTATAGAATTTTTTATTCTTCTATGTTAAAATAGGCATGTTGGAGGTGGACTATGAAGCGTGTTATTCTTATTAAGTATGGGGAATTGTCTACTAAGAAGGGGAATCTTAACTTTTTTATTAAGACTCTTTCTCATATGATTGAAGATAAATTAAAGGGTTATTCTATTTCTATTGTGAAGGACCGAGCAAGAATGAGAATTTCTTTTGATGAGAAAGATTTAGAAGATATTCAGTCTATCTTACAAAAGATTTTTGGAATTCATACTTATCATATTGCTTATGTATGTGAGTCTAATTCTGAAGCGATTCAAAAATGTATTTTAGATGTTTTAAAAGAAGAGAAGTTTTCTACTTTTAAGGTTGATGTTAGAAGATGTGATAAAAGGTTTCCTATTCATAGTCAGGACTTTAATTGTGTTTTAGCAAGTGTTCTTCTTAAAAATATCCCTAATATTTCTGTTGATGTTCATCATCCTGATCTTTTGGTTCGAGTTGAGATTCGTGAGGAAGAAACGTATCTTTATTATCATACTTATGCTGGTAGTGGGGGATATCCTGTTGGAACACAGGCTAGAGGAATGCTTATGCTTAGTGGGGGAATTGATTCTCCTGTTGCGGGATATTTGGCTATGAAAAGAGGGGTCGTTTTGGATGCTGTTTATTTTGAAGCAATTCCTCATACAAGCCTGGAAGCTCGTGAGAAAGTGATTTCTCTTTGTAGAAAGCTTGCTCAATATACCGATAAGATTCATCTTCATATTGTTCCTTTTACGCCTATTCAAGAACAGATTTATCAGTGTTGTAGAGATGATTATTGTATTACTATTATGAGAAGAATGATGTATCGTATTATGGAAGAGATTTGTAAAAAATATAAGGGACTTGTGCTTATTAATGGGGAAAGTATTGGACAAGTTGCTTCTCAGACATTAACGAGTATGAATGTTATTAATAGTGTTACCAATATGCCTGTTATTCGTCCTGTTGCTTGTCTTGATAAATTGGAGATTATTGATTTGGCAAAGAAGATTGATACTTACGATATTAGTATTTTACCTTATGAAGATTGTTGTACAGTCTTTGTTCCTAAACATCCTGTTATTAATCCAAGAGAAGATGTTTGTATAGAAGAGGAGTCTAAATTTGATTATCTTCCTATGATTCAAGAGGCTGTTCAAAATATTTATACGATTGTTGTTCAAGAACATGATGATCAGTTTGACTCTTTTTTATAGTATAAAACTTTTATTTCCTACCAAACTATAAGTAGGAGGTGAATAGAATGCCAAGAAAGAAAAATGCTTCTATGAAAGTAAAAGCACCTGGTGCAAAAAAATCAGTGGATAATATGAAATACGAAATTGCGAATGAATTTGGTATTAACTTAGGTGCGAATGCTACTAGCCGTGATAATGGAATGGTTGGTGGTGAAATTACTAAGAGATTAGTAGAAAATGGAAAAAATAAGAAAAATTCCAACTCTAAAAACAGTAAATAGTGACAAGGGATAATATCCCTTGTTTTTTTGGGAGATTTATTGACTTTTTTGTGTTTCTTTGATAACTTATTGGTATTATGAAAAGGAGATTTATATATGAAGTTTTTATGTGTGAATGCAGGTAGTAGTTCCTTAAAGTTTCAACTTTTTGAAATGCCTGAAGAAAAGGTACTGATTAGTGGATATATCGAAAAAATTGGGTTGGAAGATAGTTTTTGGAATACGAAAGTCAATGGAGAAAAAATTAGGGGAGAAAAATATTTAAAAAATCATCATGACGCTGTTCAAGTATTATTAGATGAATTAATTCGTCATGGGGCAGTGAAAAGTTTAGATGAGATTAAAGGTGTTGGACATAGAGTTCTACATGGTGGAGAAAAATATAGTGATTCTGTTTTGATTGATCAAGATGTTATTCAAAGTATTCGTGATTTAACAAAACTTGGTCCTCTTCATCATCCTGGTAATTTAGCGGGAATTGAGGCTTTAGAAGAAGTTTTACCAAATGTTCCTATGGTAGCAGTATATGATACTGCTTTCCATCAATCTATGCCTAAGAGAAATTATTTATATCCTGTTCCTTATGAATGGTATCAAGATTATGGTGTTCGTAAATATGGTTTTCATGGTACTAGTCATAAATATATAACAGAGACTATGAAAGAGAAATTAGGTAAGGAAGATGTTAATTTAATTATTTGTCATATTGGTAGTGGAGCATCTATTAGCGCTATTAAAGATGGTAAATGTTATGATACTACTATGGGTCTTACCCCACTTGATGGATTAATGATGGGTACTCGTAGTGGTAGTATTGATCCTTCTATTTTAGAGTATGTTTGTAAAGAGTCTCATATGAGTATTGAAGAAGTTACAAATGATTTAAATAAGAAGAGTGGTTTACTTGGAGTTTCTGGATATAGTGATGCAAGAGATGTAGAAGATGCGATGGCTAAAGGAGACGAAAATGCTATTTTAGCTTATGAGATGTATAATGATAGAGTGGTAAAATATATTGGAGAATATTTCTTAAAACTAGGTGGTAAAGTAGATGCTATTGTTTTTACAGCAGGAGTTGGAGAAAATGGTATTGAAACCCGTGCTGATATTTTATCTAGTCTTGCTCCTCTTGGTATTGTAATTGATGAGAAAGAAAACAATAGTATTGCTTCTTATCGTGATAAACATGAGGGAGTGATTACTTCTAAAAAATCTAGTATTCCTGTATGGGTAGTTCCAACGAATGAGGAACTTATGATTATTCGTGATACTTATCATATTGTTTGTGGAAAATAAAAGCGATTGACGCTTTTATTTTTTTGTAAATTTACGTTTTTCTTATTCTTCTTAAATTGACAAGTCTCTTTTAATAGTGATTTAATGGTAGTGAAAGGTAGGAGTTTTTATGATGCTTTTATCCCCTATTTTAATAGGTGCCGCGATTCTTCCTGTTGTTGCCTTGGGTATTTTTATTTATTTAATGGATAAAAATAAGGAACCAAAAGGATTACTTTTTTTAATGTTTTTTATGGGAATTGTAATTATTATTCCTGTATTAATTGGAGAAGTTGTTTTTTCTATCTTCTTTCCTATGGAAGAAGTGCAGTCGTCATTTTTCCTACTCTTTTTAAACGTCTTCTTTGGGGTTGCTTTTTTTGAGGAAATCTTTAAGTGGCTTGCTACTAGATTTATAGGATATAATAATCGAGAATTTGATGAAGTTTATGATATTATTATTTATGCTGTCTTTACTTCTTTAGGATTTGCTTGTTTAGAAAATATTTTATATGTTCTTCAAAATGGTTTTTCTACTGCTATTTTAAGAGCGATTTTCTCTATTCCAGGACATACTTGTTTTGGTATTATGATGGGTTATTACTTATCGAAAGCAAAAGTTGCGGATGTTAGTGGAAATAAGGGATTGCGTTATAAATATATGTTTTGTAGTACTGTAGTTCCTATGCTTTTACATACCCTTTTTGATTCTTTACTTTTCTTTACTAGTTATGCGAGCATATCCTTTGTTATCTTCTTAATTTTTTATGTTATGATGGTTACTGTTTGCTTTATTATTGTTTTTAAAACTTCTAAAGTACAACAAAATCTTACTCGTCAATTGAAGAATTCTACCATTGGTGTGAATCAACAAGGGTATTTATCTTATCAACCTGTACAAGGTAGTGGAGCAGGAAATGCTCTTTATCCACAATATTGTCCTATTTGTGGAAGACCTACAACGGGAGCTAACTTTTGTGCACGTTGTGGATTTCGTTTAAAGTAGAAGTAGCAAATGCTACTTTTTTTCTTTGTTATTTTATTGTATAATATTAATATATTTATAGAAAGAGGGAGATTTATGAAGATCATATCTATTAATGCAGGAAGCAGTTCGCTTAAATTTAGTTTGTTTGATATGAATGATGAGAGTGTGTTAGTGTCTGGTACTTTTGAAAGAATTGGATCTGATGGTAGTAATTATACGATTAAATTAAAGGGACAAAAAATTACAGAGGAAGTTGTTTTACAAAATCATACAGATGCTGTTCATATTTTATTAGATAAATTAATTGCTTTGGAAGTGATTCGTTCTTTTGATGAAATTCAAGGCGTTGGTCATAGAATTGTTCATGGTGGTAGTAAATATTCTCAATCTGTATTTATTACAGATAGTGTTATTTCTGATATTGAAGAATTTAAGGAATTTGCTCCTCTTCATAATCCTGCTCATTTACTTGGAATTCGTGCTTTTAAAGAAGTTTTACCAGATGTTCCTATGGTAGCGGTATTTGATACTGCTTTTCATCAAACGATGAAGGAAGAAACTTATTTATATCCTGTTCCTTATCGTTGGTATCAAGATTATGGTGTTCGTAAATATGGAGCTCATGGAACGAGTCATCGTTATATTACAGATTCTGTTAAAGATATCTTGGGAAGAGAAGATTTTAAATTAATTAGTTGTCATATTGGAAATGGTGGTTCTATTACAGCGGTTTCTAATATGGAGTGTGTAGATACTAGTATGGGATTTACTCCTTTAGCCGGTATTATGATGGGAACACGATCTGGAGATATTGATCCTTCTATTATTCCTTATGTAATGGAAAAAGAGGGGAAGAATGCTGGAGAAATTATTGATGATTTAAATAAAAACAGTGGTGTCTATGGCTTAAGTGAGTATAGTCATGATTTAAGAGATATTGTAGAACAATGTGAACAAGGAAATGAAAAAGCTATTTTAGCGAAAAAGAAATATGTTCAAAGAATCGTTGATTATATTGCTCAATACTATGTTTTACTTGGTGGATGTGATGTGATTGTCTTTACTGCTGGAGTAGGAGAGAATAATTCTGTGATTCGTGGAGAAATTTGTGAGAAGCTTGCTCCTCTTGGAGTAAAGATAGATGCTTCTAAAAATAAGATTCGTGGAGAAGTAACTTTGCTTAGTACAGAGGATTCTAAAATCTCTGTTTATGTCATACCAACAGATGAAGAATTAATGATTGCTAGAGACACATATCATTTAATTAAGAATAGATAGGAAATGGTTCATGTATAATGATGTTGTAAATAAAATTAAAGAATATGATACAATAGTTATTGCAAGGCATATTGGGGTAGATCCTGATGCTCTATGTAGTCAACTTGCTTTAAGAGATTCTATTCGTCTTACGTTTCCTGAAAAGAAAGTTTTGGCAATTGGGACGGGGAGTAGTAAATTTTTAAATTTTGGTAAGCTTGATAAAATAGAGAATGTTTCTCGTGCATTGCTTATTGTTACGGATACTCCTGATCAGAAAAGAGTCGATAGTCTTAATTTTTCTTGGGGAGATTATAGGATTAAGATTGATCATCATCCCTTTGTAGAGAAGTATTGTGATCTTGAATGGATAGATGATAGTCGTTCTTCTACAAGTGAGATGATTTTAAATCTTATTTTCTCTACCGAGTTATGTTGTGATGCCTCTATTGCAGAACTTCTTTATATGGGAATTGTATCTGACTCTAATCGCTTTTTATTTAATAGTTGTGATTCTTATACTTTTCAAGCAGTATCTAAACTTTTAGAAGCTTATCCTATTGATTTAGGAAAGACTTATGAGAAACTCTATTTACGACCAATGAATGAAGTTCGACTAGAAGGGTATATTTCTCTTCATATGGAGATTACGGAACATCACTTGGGATATGTTGTTATCTCAGATGAAGTCATTTCTGAATTTGGTGTTGATAGTGCTTCTGCAGGAAATATGATTAATGATTTTAATTATATTAAAGAGGTTCTTGTTTGGGCAACGATTACAGAAGATAAGAAAAATGATCAGTATCGTGTATCGATTCGTTCTCGAGGACCTGAAATTAATAAAGTTGTTGAAAAATACAATGGTGGTGGGCATAAATATGCTTGTGGAGTCCGTACAAAGACATTGGATGAAGCTTTGAACGTGATTCATGATTTGGATTGTTTATTAGAAGAAAATGATTCCTAGAAGGTGATGTTATGGTAATTAAGGAAGCTAGTCTAGATATTATTGCGACTCGTAGAAGTCAATATCCAGATGATGGGAAACCTGAGTTTTTACTCGTAGGAAGAAGTAATGTAGGGAAAAGTAGTTTTATTAATTCTATCTTATCTCGTAATAATTTAGCGTATACTTCTTCTAAACCAGGGAAAACGCAGACTCTCAATTTTTATGAAGTGAATGATACTTTTTACTTAATTGATGCTCCTGGATATGGGTATGCTAGTACCGATAAGAAAACACAAACAAAGTTTGGTATGATGATTGAGGAGTATCTTGAGAAGAGAGCTGAATTAAAAAGAGTCTTTTTATTGGTAGATTTTCGAATGACACCAACAGAAGATGATTTATTAATGTATAACTTTTTAAAATATTATAATCTTCCTGTTACTGTGATTGCGACAAAGGCTGATAAAGTAGGGGGAAGTAAAAAAGAAAAAAGTCTAAAAGATGTTCTTCGTACGATGGATCTTGCGATGGGGGATGACTTAGTTGTCTTTTCTAGTGTTACCAAGTTAGGAGTAAAAGAGGTTTTACAAAAAATAGAAGATATTTTGAATGAAAAATAGTCTTTAGAGGTGAATATCTTGGATTCGAGAAAGAAGTTTTTTATTACATTTTGTTTTATTTTGTTAAATGCCTTTTTAATTGTTGGGTTTTTAGTGATTCGTGATGCGACTTCTCTTAATCAATTAAAGAAAGAGATGAATGAATTAACAAAGTTAAATGTTACAACCGATCGTTTCAATCGAAAAATTAAAACAACTGGTGGGTATGCAGCAGTTGAGATATCTATTAAAGAGTATTTAGATGGGTATGCAGTTGGAGTACAGGATATTAATTCTTTGGTTCATGATCCGCAACTTTCTAAAATCTTATCCTATGAGAATTATTTAGAAGATGGACCTGACTTTAAGAATTCTATTGCTTATTTGGAAGAGGCAAAAGAAACATTTAATACAGAAATTGATCAATTATTAGAAGATTTAGAAGAAGATCATATTATGGAACATATTCATACGAGAACGAATGATACTTATTATGTTTCTTTGTATGAACAACTTATGTTAGACGGAGAAATTAATGATGAATTGTATCAGTCTAAAGATCTATTTTCTAAGACCAAGGTTCAGGTAAATTCTATTTATGATACGAGTTTAGCAATTCTCAATTTTTTAATTGCTTATGATGGATCTTGGAAATTAGAAGATGGACAGATTAAGTTTGCAAATGATGAATTGTGTCAGTATTATAATAGTTTAATCGCAAAAGTAGAGACAAAAAAAGGTGATTCTTAATCACCTTTTTATATTACAATTGTAATAATATTATTGGAACCTTTATTAATGACTCTTGTTAGTGTGTTTTGTAGTTTAAAACGTATATTTTCGGGCATGAGATTAATCTTTGATTGAATTCCTTCTTGGACGATAGAGTCTAGACTTCTACCAAAGATTTCACTCTTCCAGATTTCTGTTTTATTCTCTTTATCTTTTGTTAAATAGTCGATTAGTTCTTTACTTTGAAGTTCACTACCGATAATTGGTTCGAAGGTAGATTCTACATCGACTCTTATCATATGAATGGATGGAGCAACGGCTTTTAATTTGATTCCATATCTTGGTCCTTGTTTGATGATTTCTGGTTTTTCTAATTTCATATCTTCTATGGATGGAGTTGCAATTCCATATCCTGTTTGTTTTACCATATTTAGGGCATATTTTAGACTATCATATTCTTTTTTTGCAACATTGTATTCTTGGAATAGAGAAAGTAAGTCTGCTTTTGTTTTGATATCTTTTTGGATAAGATCCTGTAGAACTTCATTATATAACGTATTTGGTGCCGTTAAATTGATTGTAATAATTCCTGTTGAAGTATCGACATCCGATAGATAACAATTTTCTATATATTCATTTTCTTTAAAGGCTTCTGTTATTTTTTCTACATCTCTTATTTTATCAATTTCTATGACACTGTTTTTAATGGCTTCTATATAAGAAGTTTTTATTTTATGATCTGGGTTTAATATCGCAATCCATTCTGGCATATTGACTCTTACTTCTAATACCGGAAATTCGTATAAGGCTTCTCTTAAAATATGATACATATCTTGTTCTGTCATTGATTCAATACTAATAGGTAGGACTGGCACTTTATAGCTTTCTTCGATTTCTTCTTTTATTTTCTCGGTTTCTGGAAGACTAGGATGAGTAGAATTTAAGATGACAATAAAAGGTTTTCCTAACGTCTTTAATTCTTCAATGACTCTTTTTTCTGCTTCTACATAATCTTTTCGTTGAAATTCTCCAATGGATGAGTCTGTCGTTACGACAATGCCAATTGTTGAATGTTCTTTGATTACTTTTTCTGTTCCAATCTCTGCGGCTTCTGTAAATGGGATTTCTTCGTTGTACCAAGGAGTTTTTACCATTCTTGGTCCATTCTCATCTGTTGCGCCAATTGCATTTTCTATCATGTAACCTACGCAATCAATTAATTTAATATTACAGGTGAAGTCATCAATTTTTATTTTTGCGGGAGAGTTTGGAATAAACTTTGGTTCTGTTGTCATAATGGTTTTTCCAGACGCACTCTGAGGAATCTCATCTAATGTTCTTTTCTTCTCAAATTCATCTTCCATATTGGGTACAATTAGAGTTTCTACCATTTTCTTAATAAAGGTAGATTTTCCTGTTCGAACAGCACCTACTACGCCTAAATAAATATCTCCGCCACTACGTTGGGCAATGTTTTTGATTATATCTTTTTTATCCATAATTGATCTCCTTATTCTCTAAACTATATGTTTTTAAAAAGAAAAAAGAACTAAATGTTCTTTATTCTATCGTATTTAAGATATAGTTCTCATTAAAGGAACAAATATTCTTTTTTGAATTTCTGCTTTCAAATGAGAATTCATAGAGAATATCATTTTTAATCATTGTGTAGATATTTAAGTGATATAGAGAACTAGAAGAGTAATGTTTTGTCCACTCTAATGTTCCTATTTTTACTTGTTCTTGTTTATATTCTTTATAGGAATCATGGAATGTATTCATTTCTTTATTATATTCTTCTTCTGTGATGTAGGAGTGGGAAGTACTTACTTTGATATAACAAATTCCTTCTTCGTGAGTATGATCTACATAGAATTGGTAGTTATCAAAATCTGTTTTTTCTGTTAAATAGGTTGGAATTTTATAGGATAATTCTTCAATTTGTTTTTGATAGGTTTTCTCTTCTTCTTTGATTTCTTCTGTGTCGTTTTGCTTGATGAGTAGGGCAATTAATCCTACATAAATGACTAGAATAACTCCTATCCATCTTACTTTTAATGGGTTTCCTTTTTTCTTACATAACTCTATTTTTTCCTCTTCTTCTTTGGTTGGATTATTTTTCTCTATTTGTTCTATTTTTCTTTCTACAATAGAGGGATAGATTTTCGGAAAGATTAGAGCAAGAAGAAATTGAAAGGCAACTCGGATTAAGATTCCAGCGCTTTCTGGTATATAGAGATAACTATAGATATAGAGAATTAAAATAAAGATTCCAAAGAACCATAGTTTACGATATAGGAAATAAAAAGGACCAAACAAAAAGGTTGGAATTGAGATAATTTCTTTTTGAATGGTCTTTTTGCTTTCTCCAAGATAGGCATTTTTATAAGTGCTTTTATTCACTTTCTTTTTTGGAGTTTTACTTTCTTCCTTATTGTTTGTCTCTTCCTTTGGTGGTTCTTCTAATTCTAATATTTCAATTTCTTCTGTTTGTTCTTTTGGATTAGAAGAGGGATTTGTGAATTCGAACTTATTCCAATTGTTTTGAGACTTTGGATCCATTCTTATTATCCTCTTTTGCGAACAATTTGCTTCATAATTAAATTAATTGTAAGTTCATCCGTTCCTCTTTCTAAAATCCATTTGATATCTTCTGCGGTAATCTCTACAAAGATTTCTTTATTTACTAAGATCTTATGTGGCTCTTCTAAATAGAAACCTAAATCTTCAATTGTTTTTTGACTAACAAATAAGCGTCCATTATGATTGCATATGATTACATTATATTCTTTTGTTTCTCTTGGGTAGATGCTTGCGACAATAAAGTCTTCTTTGATTCCTGTTAATTCCGTAACGTCTACTTCATAGCATTTTCTATTTAAAACGGTTTTTGTTGTTGCTTTTGCTTCCATTAAGTTTTCTGGTACATAAAGTTTTCCCGTTCTCTTGTCTCTATAAATGATAGCCTTTTTATGTTTTATGCTTCCTGCAGAAATGTATGGCATAATTTTACTTGTTGTATTTGGGATAGGTTGATCTGCTACAGATGGGACTGTATCAATGTATGGCATAACCTTGTCTACTACAGATGGTGCTGTATCAATATATGGCATTACCTTATCTACTACAGAAGGAGCTGTATCAATGTATGGCATTACTTTGTCTACTACAGAAGGAGCTGTGTCAATATAAGGCATCACTTTGTCTACTACAGAAGGAGCTGTGTCGATATATGGCATCACTTTGTCTGTTACAGAAGGAGCTGTATCAATATATGGCATTACCTTATCTGTTACAGATGGTAGATTATCTATATAAGGCATAATCTTATCTGTTACTTTGTATGCGACTACTTCTTTTTTGATGTTTGGTTTTACTAGTTGTTCTACACCACGGTAACCAATCTTTTCTTCTATCATTTTTAATTCTTCTTCTGTAATAGAGTAACCATTCTTTTGATTAATAATTTTAGGGGTTCCTTCTATTTTGATTCCTTTTTTGGTTAATGTGTCATAGGTATCTCTTCTTACATAGTATTTATTTGTATCATAATCATAATAATAAACAAATAGGTATTCTGCTGGTTTTACTTCGTCTGGAAGAGAAGTTTCGATACATTTTCTTTTTAGACGAATCTTTTCGTTTTTACTAATCTCTTCAATTTTTTCGATGTCTTCTTCTAAAACATTTCCATAGGTTACCATATTTAGTGTTCTTTTTGATTGAGGGATAATATTGTATTTTTTGCATAGAGAATCCAAAATATAGTATTTGTTATTATGGTTTGTATCTACATATACTGTGAAGGATAAGATTAATTGTAAATCAAAGATTGTGACAATATTTGGAATTAGTCTTGTTCCTTCTTCTTGTGCTTTCTTTTCCATCTCTGCTAGTTCTAAGTCTTCTACTTTATAGCATGGTTCTTCCTTGATTGTCTTTTCTTCTTCTTTGTTTCCGATTTGGTATTTGCTCGCTAGAACATGTGAAATGTATAGACCACTAGCTGTTTTATAGATATTATAGATTTTTTCTTCCATCTTTTTTTCATCCCTTTTTAATTCTTCGTTCATTTTCTACACTCCCTACTATAGATTATTATATAATAAAAAAGACTAAATAAATAGTCTTTTTTAAAACATTTTATCAATATTTTTTGGAACTTTGTCTTTTAAGATTGTCGATATAATTTTCTCTTCTTTTTCTTTTGAGACTTCTTTTCCTGTGATTTTACTAAGCTCTTGTATGATTTCGCGAATTGTTTTCTCATCTTTTAGGTTGTTTTGTTGTAGTTTGGAAGCTAAGGAGAGGATTGTTTCTTTTTTGACATTTGTTTTTTGTTCTATCTTTTGGAATAAGTTATCTTTCAAAATAAAACCTCCTATATATTATATGTGGAGGTTTTTCTTTATTTTCTTTTTCCTAATTGTTCACATAATTTATTGAAGTCTTCCATACTGATGAGACCTTTTTGTAGGCGGTCTTCTAACATAGCAAATGCTTTATCATTCATTTCTTTTTTACTGGTAACATCTGTATGTTGCATGGTGCGGGATTGTTCTAAGATGGTTCTTTTTTCTTCTTTTAGAGGAAGAGGGGAAGTCTGTTCTTTTAAAAAGGGATTTTTTCCTCCTAGATTTGTGTTTTTTCCAATAATCATTCTTCGTCTCCATTTCTATTCTTAAATTGTAAGGTAATCGGAGTTCCTTCAAAATCAAAGTTTTCTCTAATCTTATTTTCTAGATATCTTTCATAAGAAAAATGAACTAGTCCTTTGTTGTTAACACGGAATGTAAATTTAGGAGGTTTTACTCCTGTTTGAGAAGTAAAGTAAATTTTTAATCTTTTTCCTTTATAAGTAGGAGGTAGATTTAATTGGTAAGAATCTTGAATGACTTCGTTTAAGACACTTGTTTTTACTTCTCTTTTGATATTTTCTTTTACTTTTACAATTTCAGGCATTAGGGTATGAATTCTTTTCTTTGTTAAAGCACTTAAGAATACGATTGGTGCATAGGGGGCAAATTGGAATTCTGCTCGCATTTCTTTTTCGAATTCTTGAATGGTTTTTTCTTTTACGGTATCCCATTTATTAACTACAAAGATAAGTCCTTTTCCTCTTTCAATGGCATATCCTGCGATATGTTTATCATGTTCTAGGATTCCTTCTTCTGCATTGATGACTACTAAACAAATATCTGATCGATCAATGGATTTTAGAGAACGGAATAAGCTATATTTTTCAATACTTTCAAAGACTCTTCCTTTTTTTCTCATTCCGGCGGTATCAATTACTACAAATTCTTCGTCTTGATATTTCAAGATACAATCAATGGAGTCTCTTGTTGTTCCTGCAATATTGGATACTACGACTCTTTCTTCTTGTAGAAGGGCATTTGTTAGAGAACTTTTTCCTACATTTGGTCTACCGATAATTGAGAATTTTACTCTCGTATCTTCTTGTTCTTCTGTTTCTTTAAAATTCATGGTAACGGCATCCATTAATTCAATATAGCCGGTATTATGAATTCCACTTATTGGAATATAAGTATCAAAACCTAATTCATAGAAATCATATAGATTATCTTGAGCATCTTTTACATCTATCTTGTTGATTGCTACAATTACTTTTTTATTTGTTTTTCTTAAGATTTCTTTTATGATATTATCATTGGATGTTAATCCTTCTTTTCCGTCTACAACAAAGACAACGACATCTGCTTCTTCGATTGCGATTTCTGCTTGCATTTTAATTTCTGTGTTAAAATCCATTTTTGTGGCATCAATTCCACCTGTATCAATTAAATAAAATCTTTTGTTTTTGTAGGATGCTTCTTGATAGATACGATCTCTTGTTACGCCAGGTACATCTTCTATAATAGAAATTTGTTTTCCTACAATTTTATTAAATAAAGTAGATTTCCCTACATTTGGTCTACCTACTAGGGCAACCGTTGGTAATTTCATAGTATCCCCTCCAATTCACGAATATTATAGCATACTGTTGTCAAATTTAAAAGAAAAATTGTTTTCCCCAAATATTTCCTAAAAATAGTGATATAATTTGTATAAGAGGGTGATTTGATGTCAGAAAAAAAATGTAAATGGTATGAAAATGGGAATGTGATTACAACTATTTTAATTTTTACCATATTGGCGGCTATTGTGTGTAGTCAGTCTATGATTGGAGGAGGTGGGTCTTTCTCTATTTTCTCTAGTGTTTTAAATCATAATGCTTTGTATTTTATTGTACTTGTGTACTTTGTTCTTTTAAAGACAAAGTGGGGGAAAAAGTACTTTGATTATTTGAATGTATTTTTAGTAGCTTTATACTTTGTTTCTATTATTACTTCTTTGCTTACTTTGATTCAGTCTTTTTCTCTTAATACGATTTTAGAGTTTTTAATGAGTGTTTTGCTTTTTGTTTATTTATTCCATACTATGTTTCGAGATACTAGAATTTGGAAGGAGTACTCTTTAAGTAATTCTCCTTTTAATGAGATTACGAATGATATGTTTTACTATACCATCTGTGTTTTGGTTGTTGTTGAACTTGTTGTTAGTCTTATTTTTACCGTTGCTGTTGCGGGAGTTTTCCTTTCTATTTTAGATGCTTTTTACTTATTACTATTTGGAAGATATATTTATCTTTACCGAGATTATTTAGATTCTCATGAGATTGATTCTCATAATAAGGGAAATTTTGATGACATAAAAGAGAGTATTTCTCAACAAGTAGATGAAATCAAAGATAAAGTAGATGAGGTTCTTGATCATACTAAGATAGATGATACTATTGTTGATACAGTAAAAAAGATTAAAAAAGAGGTTGTAAAAGATAAGGAGAATCATAAGAAAGGAGAGAATTCATAATGGACTTTTTTGATGAGATTTCGAAAGCAAAGAAAGATCTTCCTAAGGGAAAAGCAGTAAGAGATGAATTCCAAAAATATCGTTTTAATTTCTATCAGATTTTTGCCATTGTTTTATTTGTTGTTTTATTCTTCTTAGGAATCTTTTTAGGAAACTTATTTGCTACTTGTAAAGCTTCTACTTATTTTTATTCTGATGAGTGTTTGGTTACGGAATTTAACTTTGCGGTTATGATTATGGTATGGTTTATTGGAGCACTTATTTCACTTTTTATCTTTGCAATAGGACATATTATTGAAATATTAAGAAATATAGACGAAAAACTTAGTAAATTTCGGTTATAGTTCTTGCATTTTAAATGGATTCATGGTAATTTTAATATGTAAGCATAACATGTGCTTAGTAAATTATAGGGAGGTATAATATTATGAAGAAAGTTGAATTAGTAGAAGCCGTTGCTGCTGCAACTGGATTAACAAAAGCTGATTCTACAAGAGCTATTGATGCTACTTTTGCTGCTATTACTGAAGCATTAGTAAAAGGAGATAAAGTTCCTCTAGTTGGATTTGGTACTTTTGGAGTATCTAAGAGAGCTGCTCGTGAAGGACGTAATCCAAGAACTGGTGAAACAGTAAAAATAGCTGCAAGAAAAGCTGTTACTTTCAAAGCAGGATCTGCTTTAAAAGACGCTGTAAACTAAGATTAGTTTCTTCAAAAGAACCTGAAAAACAGGTTCTTTTCTTTTGTTTTATGATATAATTTTTTTAGGTGGTGATTCCATGCTAGATACGGCTTTAAAATTACTTCGAGAGTTTTCTTCTCATTCTTATAAAGCCTATATTGTAGGGGGATTTGTTAGGGATTATATTTTAGGTATTAAGTCTAATGATATTGATATTACTACAGATGCGAAACCTAAAGAAATTAAAGAAATCTTTGAAGATAGTTGTTTACCGAATGATGATTATGGATCCGTAACGGTTATTTCAAAAGGAATTCGTTTTGAAATCACTACATTTCGTGAAGAAAAGGAATATGAAGATCATCGTAGACCTTCTGTTATTCAATATATTGATGATTTATATCCTGATTTACTAAGAAGAGATTTTGTTATTAATACTTTGTGTATGGATGAAGAGGGTAAGATTATTGACTATTTGGGTGGTCAAAAAGATATTGAAGATAGAATCATTCGAACGGTAGGGGATGCGAAAGAGAAGTTTAGTGATGATAGTCTTCGAATTCTTCGTGCTATACGTTTTGCGACGATTCTTGATTTTCAATTAAGTGATGAGATTGAACAAGCTATTTTTGAGACAAAGGGATTTGTTAGAGAATTGTCTTATCAAAGAAAAAAGGAAGAGGTTGAAAAAATCTTTAATAGTCCTAATCGGGACAAGGGAATTCAATTGTTATTAAAGTTTGGTCTTGATCAAGAATTAGAGATTGAACACTTAGAAGATGTGATTGGTCGTGATATGGATAGTTCTCTTGTTGTATGGAGTCAATTAGAGGTTTCTCCAAAGTATCCTTTTCATAAAAATGAAATGGAAATGATTCATCATATTCAAAAAGCAATGGAACTTAATAATTTAGATCCTATGGCTTTATATACTTATGGATTGTATGTCAATAGTTGTGCCGGTAAGATGAAGGATGTCGATGTGAAAAAAATCACTGAGAGTTACGCTAATTTAGTGATTAAGAGTCGTGATGAGATTGCCATTACTTCTTTACAGATTATGGAGTTACTTCATCGTGGTTCTGGTAAATATTTAAAAGAGATATATGACGATGTTGAAAGAGAAATTTTATATCGTAGACTTCCTAATGAGTTGGATTCTATTTCTCAATATATTGTTGAACATTATGCATAGGGGTGATGCTTGTGAAAAAAGTGTTTTGTAGTTTTCTTGTTTTTGTTTTTCTTTTTACAGGAATTTGTGTTTCTGCCGAAACTCATTCCAAAGAAGAATTAATTCCTATTCAAGAGAGTGCTACTGTAGAGTCTGATTCTTTTACTTATCAAGGGATGTCTTATTCTTCTGATGGTCGTGGAAAGTTTCTTTTTCAAGCAATTACTAATAAAACAGATAAGAAATTACCTGTAAGTATTGATTTATTATTGTTTGATCAAAATAAGAAAAATATCGGGTTTGTTACGTATTGTACGGAACAAGATTATGGTGGAGAATATTCCTTATTTACTTTGAAAGCAAAAGAGTCTACTCCTTTTTCTATTTCTCTTTCTGAGAAGTATTTTGTAGAAGGAAAAAGTGCTAGTGATCTTTCTTATTATGCTGTTTTAGATGAAAATCCTTATTGTAAGATTGGGGGATATGATAAGTATTCTGGTCTTACGATAGAAGAGATTGTCAATGGAACGGTTACTGTTGATGGAGAAGAGGTTTCTCCTTTCCAATTTCCTATTACGATTGAAGTAGATATGAAACTTATTATGATTGTTTTAGGAGCTGTTTTCTTTGCTTTCTTTGTACAAGGGTTATTTTTAAATGCTCTTCATAAGAGAATGTATTTTCAATCGACTATTTTATCTTTCTTACCTTATTCTTGTAATTATATTGCGGTTAAACTTGCTTTTGGACAAAAAGTAGGGAATATTTATAAGTATATCTTGATTGGTTCTATTTTTCTTGCTTTTGTACCGATTTTGAATATGATTTCTATCCTTATTTCTTTTGTTTCTGGGATTGCTTATATTCTAGATCTTGTGAAACTCGTTTCTAAGAATTATCATTTATTTGTAATTGGGGAAGAATTGATTCAGAGTCCTCCTCCTTTGGAGCAGAAGGTAGAGGCTGGATTCCGTTTGCCAGATAGACCAACGACTCCTCCTGTTAGTGAACCAGTGACTAGCCCTGTAACGGAGCCTGTAACTTCTCCTATGACAGAAGCTGTTGGGGAACCAGTAGAAGTGTCTACTACTCCTATGAATCAAGATTTGAATTCTGAATCTGATAATTTTCAATTTGATTTGGATGACTTTTCTGATATGCAACAAGCAGAGCCTGTTAGTACCTCAGAAGAGAATCCTACTACGATTCCTAATCAAAAAGAGGGAGAATCGGAACTTATGGATCTATTTAAGTAGATTCTTTCTTTTTGCTTTCGAGTCTAGATTGTGATAAACTATAGTTAATTTAGGAGGCGATTGGTTTGAAAAGTTCAAAGTTAATTGAAATTTTTAAAGATAATCCTATTGTTATCCCTAGGTATTTACTGAAGAATTATAAAGAATTTAAATTGGATTTAAATGAATTTCTTTATTTAATGTATTTATATAATAAAGGGGATCGGTGTGCATTTGATCCAAATTGTTTTGCACAAGACTTAAGTCTTGAACTTACGGATGTTATGAACCTTACGAGTTCTCTTACGGATAAGGGGTTTATGAGAGTAGAGGTTGAGAAAAATGAAAAGGGGTATATGGAAGAGGTTGTTTTACTTGATGGCTTTTATAATAAGTTAAAGATGTTTGTCATTGGGGATGTTACAGAACAAGAGGACCAAGAGAAGGATAACTCTAATATATATAATGAGATTCAAATGGAATTTGGTCGTATGTTAAGTGAAATGGAGTATGAGATTATTCATGCTTGGTTTGAGAATCACTTTAGTGAGGATTTGATTCGAGAGGCTTTAAAAGAAGCTGTTCAAAATGGGGTTTCTAATTTAAAATATATGGATAAAATCTTATATGAATGGAGTAAGAAAGGGATTACTACTGTTCAAGATGTTGAGGCTAATAGAAGAAAAAGAAATGCTAGTATTGAGAAGAAAAAGGCTTCTAATGGGGACCTTGCTATTCAATCTGATGTAGATGTTGATCTTGTGATGGATTGGAATTGGTTTGATGGAGATGGTGGAGATGACGACGAATAGGATAGGAGAATATCTTGATTCTTTGTTTCCTAATCCTAAGTGTGAATTAATCTACCATAATGATTATGAATTATTACTTTGTATTGTGCTTAGTGCACAGACTACGGATAAAAGGGTTAATTCGGTTACGCCTTCTTTATTTTCAAAATATCCTAGTCTAAGGGATTTAGGGAATGCTCCTATTGAAGATTTAGAGATTATTTTAAAACCAATTGGTTCTTTTCGAAAGAAAGCTCTTTATGTGAAGGAAATTTCGAAAATATTAGATGATCAATATGGTGGGGTTGTTCCAAAGGATAGAGAATTATTATCTAAGCTTCCTGGTGTTGGGAGAAAAACGATTAATGTCTTTCTTAGTGAATTTTATCAGGAACCTGCTTTTGGAGTTGATACCCATGTGGAAAGAGTCTCTAAACGTTTACGTCTTGCTTATTTAGGAGATGATGTCCTTACGGTAGAGAAGAAGCTTATGCGGAAGTTTCCTAAGGAGGAATGGGGTAGAAGACACCTACAATTTGTTTTATTTGGAAGATATTATTGTAAGGCTCTTTCTCCAGAATGTAGAGATTGTCCTTTAAAAGATCTTTGTCGAGAGAAAAAACTGCAACAAAAAAAGATTCGTTAATTTAACGAATCTTTTCTTTATCTACAAGTTTTTGTTCTTGAGTCATACTTCTTTGAAGGATCTGTACAGACACATTCATTTTTTGTAGAATCTAATGGTGCTTCTGGTGGACAACTTGGTATTGGTACTTCTTCTTCAATTGTTGCGGTTGCTTCATAACTTTGAACTTCACTACTATTTTTATAAGTTGCGATTACCTTATATGTACCATATACTCCATCTGTTGGAGAGTATGTATATGTTGTCTTATCTGTCCAGTCCACTAGGACTCCATCTTTATAAATGTTATAACCAAATTTACCATATGATGAGTTTCCAATTGATCCTGGATTTACTGCTGACCAAGATAGGGTAACTCTGCTTCCTGAATTGGTTGCTTTAAAGTTTGCAGGAGCTGGTAATTTATAATTTCCAATGTAATATTCTGTAGGCTCATATCCTTTTTTGAAATATTCATAGATAGCATCTGTTCCTGGGATTGCAAGTTTTGCAGGATTACTTCCAGGAGCGACTGCGATTTGTACCACGCTTGATGGTTGTTTAAAGGCTTCTCGGTTGCTTTCCATTGCACCAGAAGATACGTATGCATTAAATAGTATATCTTTGGCAATGGTTGCTGGTATATTATGTAGGATATATCCTTGTTGAATTTGTTCTTTGGTTAGGCTATCATATCCATACCACATACCAATTACTGTTTTTGTTGAATATCCTACTACCCAAGAATCTCTTACGGCATCCCAAGGCATGTCGTAATTATCCATTGTAACATCATCGTAGTTTGTTGTTCCTGTTTTTGCTGCAACATTCTTTGGTGTTCCACCACTTAAACTAACATCTTGTAGAACACTGGAAATCATGAATGCTGTAGAATCGGACATTACTTGTCTTCTCTTTGTTTTATATTCTACTTCTTCTCCTGTTTGACGATAAACAAACTTATTAACGGCATGTGGTTCATTATAATATCCACCATTTGAGAATGCTGCATAGGCAGCTGCCATTTGAAGAGGTGATACACCGGTGAAGGCTCCGATTGAGTGTGCTTCGTGGATGGTATATGGTTCATGTGTATCTGTTGCATTTTTGGCATTTACACATTTATCGGAATCGTAATCGTAATCATAACCGTCTGCACAAATTTCTGGTTCGATTCCAAGGCCAGTTACAAATTTTCTTCTCTTAGTATCATCTACTTGTTGGAATGCTTTTAAAGCTGGAATGTTACGTGATTGTGATAGAGCAGTTCTTAACGTAATCGTTCCAAAGTATCCACCATCCCAGTTTTTAATAGATCTTCCATTTGAGTAAGAATATGGAGCATCATCAAAGATTTGGTATGTTGACCAGTTATTGAATTCCATTCCTGGTCCGTAATCAAATAGTGGTTTTGCGGTTGATCCTGGTTGTCTTCTGATATCGGTTGCGAAATTGAATTGGTCGATGGTTCCATTTGTTCTAGAATGTGTATTTCTACCATTTCCGATTGCCCATACTTTTCCTGTTTCAGAATCTAGTACGGCAACACCAGATTGTACTAAATCATCTTTCCAATCATAGGTTTCTCCATTTAATACCGCATTTACTCCATTTTGTCTTGTTCTATCTAAGTTTGTATATACAAGCATTGGTGTTGTATATGGATTTACATTAAATCTATCTTTTAATTCATCTACTACGTAGTCAATATATCCTTGGTAAACATTGTCGGATTCAAAACGAGCACTTGCCGTTAATGTTTCAATAGGAATTGCGTTTGCGATTGCTTCTTCTTCTTTGGTAATATAACCATGTCTTCTCATTAATCCTAAAACAGTTTTTCTTCTTGCTGCTGCTGCTTCTGGATTTGTTGTTGGTCGATAAGCATTTGGAGATTTGAACATTCCGGCAATAATGGCTGCTTCACTTAAGTTTAAGTCTGTTACTGATTTTCCAAAGTAGGCCATAGATGCTTCTTGTACTCCGTAAGTTGTTCCTCCTAGGAAGTGGTTATTTACGTAGAACTCTATGATTTCTTCTTTTGAATATTCTTTTTCTAGTTTAAATACTGCTAGATAGATATCTTCAAATTTACGAGTAATTCCTTCTATACCATGAGTTTTTTCTCCATATTTATCGGTAAAACTATTTTTTACAACTTGCATGGTAAGAGTGGAAGCACCACCGGCACCTCTATCTCCTGCTACTTGACCAATAGATGCTTTTAAGAAACGTGGAGCATCAAAACCATTGTGTTGATAAAATCTTGAATCCTCTGTTGCGATGATGGCATCTACTAATACTTCAGGAAGTTGTTCATATTTTACTTTTTCACGATTTTCTTCTCCGATTTTAGCAAATTCATTTCCATCTTTATCGAACATTCTTGATACTTCAATGGTATTTAATTTTGCTTCTTCATATTTTGGATCTGCTTGTGTTTTTACATAAATCATAAAGACTGAGAATCCACATAATCCTATAATTCCAATGATTAAGCAGAAAATTAATAGTAACGTTATAATTTTCTTTCTTCTACTCTTGCTCTTTACTCTTCCTAGTAAGAATCCTATTCCATATAGGATAAAAAGTAATAGGGCAACAACAATTGTTAATTTTAATCCTAAAAAAGCATAACTTGCTAGAATAATTAGGACTGCAATTGCGATTAAGATAAAAGCAAGCCCATTATTTCTTCTTGACGCAGGTGACTTTGTTCTTCTTGTTTTTGGACTAGAACTCGTTTTTGTCTTTGCTTTGGTTTTTGTTTTCTTTTCATTCTTTTGCATTATTTTTTACCTCCCATTAATTCGTCTACTATTTTTAAATAGTCTACTCTTGGTCTGTATCCATCTCTTATTAGATAGGCCTCTTCTCGAAAGAAGTCTATTGGAATCGATTTTTTATTTGTTTTTTCTAGATATTCAAGGAATTTACTAATTGTTAGTAAATAGGTTTCTCCTAGCATTGTGAACCGAATGATTAAAAAAGCAATTCCTTCATGTCTATTGATATTTTTCAAATGTTCTATTTGATGGGGATGAATATTGGTAATGGCAAAGGAAGTTCTGCTCTGTGTTTCTTTTGCTTCAAAGTCAATGTATTTTCCATGGTAAAGTCCATTATAATCTGTTGTAGATGGAATTGTGAAATAAGCTTCTTTAATAACCGTTTTGTCTCTAGATGGGTAATCTACTTTGACAATCTTGATTGGTGTTGGTTTTTTGTAGATGTATGCTTTATCTATTTCTCTATAATATTCATTCGTTATATTTAATTCATATTCTAGAGTCATACCTCTATTTTTATGGCTTATTTTTACATCATTTTTTAATTCTTCTCTTTTTTTTATGCCATTAGGATAGTTCATTTCATCACCTATCTTTCATTATACTATATAATGGTTATTTTTTCTACATATTTTTCAATGTATTTTCTAATCTTCTTTTGTCGTTTTTAAGATTTTTTTTGAAAAGTATATTAAGATATTTTGTGGTGATTTTATGAATTTTTTAGAGATTAGTAAAATTCTTAATAAAATGATTGATAATACAACAATGGTTATGATAGACTTAGAAGTAACTCATTTATTGGGTGGACTATCAATTGACAAAAATAGTCATTAATGCCATAATATTAATGTAAGGGATTGGTGATTATCATGTATCAAAATAAAATTTCTTTAACGACTCGTGATATTTTAGAAAAAGATTTTAAAATTGATATGAGAGGGTATAGTTTAAAGGAAGTGGATCAATTTCTAGATGTTGTTATTGGTGATTATGAAAGTTTTTTAGAAATTATTAATAACCTAGAGAAAGAAAAGGCAGATTTACTTGCTGAAATCATGAATCTTAAACAAGAGTTACGTAATTCTCAATTGAGTGTAGAAGTAGCTTCTAATAGAGCTTCTATGGGAGAGGTAACGAATGTAGATGTTATTCGCAGACTTTCTCAACTTGAAAAAATGGTATATGGGTTAAAGAACTCTGCGGATTCTGAAAATAAAGAAGAAAATGAAGACAATTAATATATAGACAAACGCGGGAACCCTTGAGGTTCTTGAGGAAAGTCCATGCTCGCACAATCTGAGATGGTTGTAGTGTTCGTGCCTAGGGAAGTCATAACCTAGGGTAGGTAACTAACGGCGGGTCATTCTTCTAAGTCTTAGGATATGAAGAATCCCATAAAGTGCCACAGAGACGATGCTTTTAGAAATGAAAGAGTGAAACGCGGTAAACCCCGCGAGCGAGAAACCCAAATTTGGTAGGGGAGTCCTAACAAAAGAAATGAATGGCGTTAGGGACTACGTGAGTAGTAGATAAATGTTTGTCGCCTAGCAATAGGAACAGAACATGGCTTATTTATATTTATTGTTTATAAAGAGGTGTTGTATGAAAGAATTAGGAGGATACCTAAAACGGACTCGTATTAGTAATGGTGTAAGCCTGACAGAAGCATGTGAAGATCTTGATTTTTCTACAACTCAACTTGAAAATATTGAAAGTGGAAATGTTAGGGCTTTTAAAGATGTATATGAATTAAGAGATGCGGTTAAAAGTTATGCAAAATATTTGGGTTTGGATGTAAATAAAATTGTTGATGAATTCAATGTTTTTTTATTTCAACATACTTCTAAAATTTCTTTAGAAGATATTCGAGAAGCTCAAAAGAAAAAAGAAGAATTATTGGAGGAGAAAAGAGTAAAATCTCCTTATACGATTGAACACAAAGAAAAAATTAATTTTTGGCCAGTTATCTATTTGATTGTAGGATTTGTTATTCTTTCTATGATTGTTTTACTTATTGTTAGTCATTTAAATAAACCAAAGAGTCGTACCGATGAATTGAAGACAGTTATTCGAGAGGAGATGGTTGTGTGAATTTACCAACTAAAATTACTGTTGCAAGAATATTTTTAACGGGAGTTATCTTAGTGTTATTATGTATTCCTTTTTCTTACTTTGGTATTCATTTTCCAAAATATGATTTTTATGGAGTATCTGTACAATTAAATTATTTGATTGCAGGAGTTATCTTTATTATTGCTAGTTTGACTGATTTTTTAGATGGGTATTTGGCTCGTAAGAATAATCAAGTTACGGATTTAGGAAAGATGCTTGATGCGATTGCTGATAAGGTGCTTGTAAATCCTGTTCTTATTGTACTTGCTGCTAATCATTTTATTCCTGCTATTATCCCTGTTATTTATGTTACTCGTGATATTGCTGTTGATGCTATTAAGATGCAAGCTGCTTCTAAGGGAAAAGTGCAAGCTGCTATTAAATCAGGTAAACTTAAGACTGCTTGTATGATGGTTGGACTTAGTCTTGTATTCTTTTACAACATTCCATTTGAATTTCTTAATATTCGTGTTGATTTAGGACTTCTTATTATAGCTTGTATTTTATCTGTTGTTAGTGCATTTGAATATTATCATATTAATAAAGAGATTCTTTTTGGAGATGCTTAAATTTCTTTTTTCTAGGAATATTTATTCGAAAAACTTCTTTTTCTCTAAGAGGTTTTTCTTTTTTTATGATATTGGAATATGTCAAAACACTAAAACAATTGTTCGAAAAAGTATTGCTTTTTAAAAAAAGTTATTATACAATGATATTGTAAGTTTTTTACGAGGAGGAAAATAAATGGCTGTTAGTAAAGAAGATGCTAAAAATAAAGATAAGGATAAAGCTTTAGAGCAAGTATTAAATGATATAGAAAAACAATTTGGAAAAGGTTCTATTATGAAATTAGGAGAAAACAAACACATGAAAGTAGATGTTGTTTCTAGTGGTGTGTTATCTCTTGATATTGCATTAGGTGTTGGTGGTTATCCAAAAGGGAGAATCATTGAGATCTATGGACCTGAATCTAGTGGTAAGACGACTTTTGCTCTACAAGCAATTGCAGAACATCAAAAATTAGGAGGTCGTGCTGCTTTTATTGATGCTGAACATGCATTAGATCCTGTTTATGCTGAAAAGTTAGGAGTTAATATTGATGAGTTACTCCTTTCTCAACCTGATACAGGAGAGCAAGCTTTAGAGATTTGTGATGCTTTGGTTCGAAGTGAAGCTATTAGTATTATTGTTATTGATTCTGTTGCTGCTCTTGTTCCACAAGCAGAAATCGATGGAGAAATGGGAGACTCTCATGTGGGACTTCAAGCAAGACTAATGTCTCAAGCATTACGTAAGTTAAATGGTACCATTAGTAAAACAAATACAACGGTAATCTTTATTAATCAATTAAGAGAAAAAGTTGGGGTTATGTTTGGTAATCCTGAAACGACAACAGGTGGTCGTGCATTAAAATTCTATGCTAGTGTACGTCTTGAAATTCGTAGAAGTGAACAATTAAAAATGGGAGAGGGAGTTGTTGGTAATAAGACAACTGTTAAAGTCGTTAAAAATAAAGTGGCTCCTCCTTTCAAGAGTTGTATTGTTGACATTATGTATGGAGAAGGTGTTTCTCGAGAAGGAGAAATCGTTGATTTGGCAAGTGATGCTGGTATTATGGAAAAAACAGGGGCTTGGTATTCTTACAAGGGTGAGAAACTTGGTCAGGGTAAAGAAAATGTTAAATTGCTATTAAAAGAAAATATAGAATTACGAGATGAGTTAGAAAAGAAAGTTCGTGATTACTATGATATTGGAATTGGTAGTGATTCTTCTAAAAGTGTGAAAAAAGAGGATGAATAATCCTTTTTTTATATCGTAGACTTTTTTTTGACATATTTTATAGGGGAGGATTTATGCAAAAGATTCGTGATTTATTAGATGTTGATTCTGATTTTTTGATTACGGGAATTACGGATGATTCTCGACTTGTGAAACCAGGATTTTTGTTTGTTGCGACAAAGGGATTTTATGTAGATCACTTTGATTATATCGAAGATGCTGTTGCAAGAGGTGCTTCTTTCGTTGTTTGTGATCGAAAACCAAAGGTAGATATTCCTTATTTGCTTGTTTCGGATGTGTTTCTTACCTATATTGAATTGTGTCAAAGATTTTATGAAGTAGATCCTAATTCCTTATCTAAGATTGGGATTACGGGAACGGATGGAAAGACAACTACTGCCACAATTCTTCATGAAATATTAGATGACTGTGCTTATCTAGGTACGAATGGGTTAGATGTTGGAGAGTACCATTTTTCTACGAAGCAAACCACCCCTTGTATTAGTGAACTTTATCAGGATTTTCGTTTGATTCAAAAAAATCATTGTGGAAAAGTAGCAATGGAAGTTTCTAGTGAAGCTCTTTTACATGATAGAGTTCATTCCTTTTTCTATGATGTTGTTTGTTTTACCAATATTACAGGAGATCATTTGAATGTTCATAAAACATTTGGGGAATATGTTGCTTGTAAGATGAAACTTTTAGAACATGTGTCTTCTTCTGGAGTCGTTGTTTATAACGGAGATGATGAAGTTTTAAAAACGATTTCCTTTCCCCGTAAAATTTCCTTTGGTTTTTCTTCGGATAATGATTATGTCATTACTTCTGTTTCCTATCAAAAAAGAAAAACTAAGATTCAATTAGAGGGAGAGGGAAAAGCGTTTACGATTCTTTCTCCTCTTATTGGAAAATATAATGTCTATAATGTCGTCATGGCTTTTCTTGTTGGGCGTCTCTATCAAATAGAAGATTGTTTGCTACTTAAGAGAATACAGGAACTTAAGCCTATAAAAGGTAGATGCGAGTTTTTAGATTTTGGGCAGAAGTATGATATTGTTTTAGATTATGCTCATACGATTCATGGGATTCGTTCTATTTTAGAGACTTTTCAAGATGCTTCTACTCTTATTGTTGTTACGGGGTGTGCTGGTGGTAGAGACCTGGAAAAGAGACCTATTATTGGAGATCTTGTTATTCAAAATAGTGATTTTGCTATATTTACAATGGATGATCCTAGAGAGGAAGATGTTGGTGATATTATTGATCAGATGGCTCAAGGAAGTAAGGACTATTTTCGTATCCCTGACCGAGAAGAAGCAATTACGTATGCTTTGTCGATAGCTGATCCTGGAAGTGTTGTTTTAATCCTAGGAAAAGGAAGAGATTCTTACATGGCAATTCATGATAAAAAGATTCATTATAGTGACTATGAAGTGATTCGTCATTATTTCTCAAAAGAGTGATTTTACACTCTTTCTTTTTCTTGACATACCTTTAAAATAAAACTACAATAGAATTAGATTAGAGGTTAATTCTGGTCTAGATGGAGGAATTATATGAATAACGTATTATTCTCCATTTTACTTGTTGTTATTGGCCTTATTATAGGCTATGGACTATCTTTTTTAATTAATTTTTTAAGTGGAAATATAGCATCTAAAAAATCTGAAAGATTAATGGAACAAGCTAAAAAAGATATTGAAAAGTTAAAGAGAGATGCTGCTATTGAGCAAAAAGAAGAAGCTCATAAAGCAAAAATGGATTTAGATAAAGAAATTCGAGAGAAGAAAGAAGAATTAAAAGAAACAGAAAATAGAATTTTACAACGGGAATCTAGTATAGATAAAAGAGAGGAAATCTATCAAAAGAGAGAACTTGCTTTAGATGAACGTGAGAGAAAATTAACTGAAAAAAATGAAGAAATCCATATAGAAAAAAGTAAAGTGGAGGAAATCAAAAAAGAACAACTGGATTTACTTGAAAAGATATCAGGATTTAGTAAAGAGAAAGCGAAAGAAATGGTTATGAGTACTGTTCGTGAGAATATGACTAAAGAGATATCTGAATACATTCGTGAGCGTGAAAATGAGGCTAAGCTTGAAGCTGATAAACAGGCTCGTGAAATGATTGTTACATCTATGCAAAAGTATGCTGCTGATATTGCTAGTGATCAGACCGTTACGGTTGTTGATTTACCTAATGATGAAATGAAGGGTCGAATTATTGGACGTGAAGGTAGAAATATTCGTACCATTGAAGCAATTACGGGAGTTGATTTAATTATCGATGATACTCCTGAGGCAGTTGTTTTATCTAGTTTTGATCCTTTGAGAAGAGAAATTGCTAGAGTAACTCTTGAGAGTTTAATTAAAGATGGAAGAATTCATCCTACTCGTATTGAAGAGTTATATGATAAAGTATGCAAAGACATGAAACAAAAGATTATTCAATATGGACAAGATGCTACTTTTGAATTAGGATTAACGAAGTTTGCACCTGAACTTATTGAAATTATTGGTAAATTATATTTTAGAACTAGTTATGGTCAAAATGCTTTAGAGCATTCTAAAGAAGTTGCTGAACTTTCTGGTATTTTGGCTGGAGAATTAGGAGAGAATGTTTCTTTGGCAAAGAGAGCTGGACTTTTACATGATATTGGGAAAGCCATTGATCATGAAGTAGAAGGAAGCCATGTTGATATTGGTGTTGATATTGCGAAGAAATATCATGAAAATGATGTTGTTATTAATGCCATTGCTTCTCACCATGGAGATCAGGCTGCTACTAGTGTTATTTCTTCTATTGTTGCCATTGCAGATGCTTTATCTGCTTCTCGTCCTGGTGCTAGAAATGATTCTTTGGAAAACTATATCCAAAGATTATCTCAACTAGAAGAAGTTGGAAGTACGATTAAAGGTGTTGAAAAGACCTTTGCTGTACAAGCTGGTAGAGAACTACGTGTTTTGGTAAAACCAGAAGAAGTAGATGATTTAGAAGCTCATCGAATTGCTAGAGAAGTTAAGGAAAAAATTGAGGCAAATCTCAAATATCCTGGAACTATTAAAATTACCGTTATTCGTGAAACGAGAGCGATTGAAGAAGCTAAATAAAACTTGTATTTTTACAAGTTTTTTTGTTTAATATTTCTTTCTGTGATATGATTGTACTAGAGAAGGTAGGTGCGTTTATGAATATACTTCCTTATATTATTGGAATTAGTGTTAGTTTATGTTCCTTCTTATTTTATTTATTTTTAAGTAGTTTTTACTTTTATCAAAGTAAAAAATCCACATTAAAAAATCAATTATATCGTAAGATTTTACTTTGTGGATTTGGTGTTATCTTATTTGATACTATTTATCAATTAGGAATGTGTTTTTCTTTTCCAACCTATCTTCTTATTTTGTCTAGAAAAGTTACTTTTTTCTTTTTAGTACCTTGTCTCTTACTTTGGACATATTATGTTTTTTTAATTCTTTTTCAAAAGAATAAAAAAATATGTGATTGGATTCGAAAGAATCATGTAACGATTGATTTCTTTTTGTATTCTATTTTTCTTACTTTAGGAATTTTAATCTTTGTTTTACCTTTATCTTTTCATTATAATGAATTGGGAATTTTGAAATCTACTTATGGATCTTGTTTCCTATTTTGTCTTGTTGTTTTTTCTCTTCTTGGACTCTTACCTCTTCCATTCTTCTTTGTTTATCGAAGAGATGTTCCTTTTTCTAAAATGATTCCATACTTTGTTATTCTCTTTTTAGAAATTGGTGTTATCCTATTTACTTATTTTTATTCTTCGTATTCTCTTTTTGTTCCTTTTTTAACATTATCTTGTTTCTTTATTTATTTCTTCTTAGAAGATCCGGATTTGGTTTATGTAAGAGGTTATCATAAATCTAGAGACGAGATACGAAAGATTCGAGAAGAATATGGATTCTTATTTAATATGTCTCCTGAGTTAAGAGATTTATTAAATGAAATTTCTTTTATGAAAGAGAATTATTTAGTAGATGGTAAAAAAAATATTAGTCGTAAAAAATTAGAAACACTTATCTATGATTTTATTAAGAGTAGTGAAGAAGGGAAGACCACTCAGACAAAAATAGATGAAGATGGTATTGAAATCTTGGAAGAGGATGATCCACCAGAGGAGATGCTTATTACTAAAGAGATATATTCTTTGGATGAATTACAAGCTGTTTTAGAAGAAGATAACCTACCAAAATGGTAATCTTCTCTTTTTTTTGGAATAATATTATAGGAGGTGAGAAAATGGATATTTTCTCTTATTGGAAGATTGGTCAATTTGTTCAAAATAAAAAAGATGTTTGTAGAAATATTCATCTTAGTTGTTCTTCTTTTTTATCTTATTATTACGGAAATAGTTTTTTCTTTTCTTTGTATCATATTCGTATGATGGAAAAACTATATTTTTATTTTCCTATTTTCTTAGATTGTATGAGAAAGATTCATTGGAATAGTTATTTACAATTACTATCTCTATGTAAAAAGGAATGTTATTTTTATTATCAAATCTTACTTTTTTGTGGAGATGATTCTTTTGAACTAGAAAAATTAATTCAAAGTAAGTTATATTTTCGTATTTAAAAACAGATGGAATTATTCTTCCACCTGTTTATTTTCTCTTCTAATATCTAATATGATTGGTAAAATAATTGGTTTTCTACCTGTTAGATTATAGATAAATGGATATAGGTTTTCTGTAATATCATTTTTTAGTGTTGCGAATGTTGATTTTGAATTAGATAGATTAGCTTCGATTACTTGTTCTGCTTTATTTTCTATCTTATGAATCAACTCTTCATTCTCATTTACTAAGATAAATCCTCTTGTTGTAATATTTGGTTTGATTAGTAATTTTCTGTTTTTCATATCCACATTAATAATTACGACTAGAATTCCATCGTTTGCCATTATTTTTCTATCTTTAATGACTGCTCCACCAATTTCTCCTATACGGTTTCCATCTACATAAATGTCAGCACCTGGCTTGCTTTCACTTTTTGTTAGAACATGATTTTTTAACGTTAGGGTGTCACCATTTTGTAAGATGAAGGTGTTTTCTTTCGGAATTCCACAGTTGATTCCAATGTTTGCTTGTTTTTTTAGCATACGGTAATCTCCGTGGAATGGCATTAAGTATTTTGGTTTTAATAGACGAATCATTAGTTTTATTTCTTCTTCATTTGCATGTCCTGATGTATGAAGGTCTTCTAAGATACTATTGGTATAGACCTTTACTCCTTTTAAGTATAATTTATTGATTGTCTTGGAAATGCTTAGGGCATTTCCTGGGATTGCAGAAGATGAGAAAATAACGACATCATCTGGTCTTAGTTTAATTTGTTTATGTGTTCCGTTGGCAATTCTTGAGAGAGCTGCCAAAGGTTCTCCTTGTGTACCTGTACATAGAATCGTTACTTCATTTGGTTTTAAATTGTTGGCTTCTTCTGGCGAAACAAGTAGTTCTTTATGAGAAATATATCCTCCATTTAGAGATATATTAATGTTGTTTTCCATACTTCTACCAAAAATACAAATTTTACGATTATGTTTATAACATGTTTCAAAAATATGTTTTACACGATAAATGTTTGATGCGAAAGTTGCGATAATGATTCGTGAGTTCTTCCATTCATCAAACATTTCTCCTAACGTTTCATCTACCACAGATTCACTGTTTGAAAATCCTTCATTTAATGCATTTGTAGAGTCTCCAATTAAAACATCTACTCCTTGTTCTCCTAGAGATGCCATTTTGTATAAATCTGCCATAGGACCGATTGGGGTTAAATCAAATTTGTAATCTCCTGTTGTTACAATCCTTCCATCTGGAGTGTGAATACTAATTCCATGAGAATCTGGAATAGAGTGTGTAATTCTAAAAAATTCTACTTCGATTTCTTTAAATTTTAGTCTAGTTTGGTCGGTATAGACAAATAGATTGTCATATCGTATATTGCGATCTTGTAATTTCACTGCAATTAATTCTTTGGCATGATTAGGAGCATAGATGGCAGGGATGTTTACTGTTTGGAGTAAAAAAGGAATCCCTCCAATATGGTCTTCATGTCCATGAGTAATTAAAAGCGCTTTAATTTTCTTTTCATTTTCTTTCAAGAATGTAAAATCAGGTAAAACATAGTCAACTCCCATCAATTCACTTTCTGGGAAACTTACACCGGCATCAATAATTACAATCGCGTCGTTATGCATTACACAATACATATTTTTTCCGACTTCTCCTAAACCACCTAGAACAATAATCTTTGTTCCATTGGTTTCTTTCTTTTTCATAATTTCTCCTTTCCTTTTCATAAGTCATCTAAAGAACTAACTCAGTAATTATAACCTATAATTTTCTTTTTGTCTATCTTTAATCACCTTATTTATACTATAAAATAGAACTTTTATGAAGTCAAAAGAAATTGTCAATAGAATCGTCAAATCTATGGTATAATTTTATTGGTGATTATCATGGGATTATTTAGTAAAATTAAAAGTATGTTCCAAGGAACAGAGAAAAAAGAAGAAGCTGTAAAGGAAGAAGAAAAAGTATACACAGAAGAAGAAAAAGAGACTTCTTCTGATGAGAAGAAATCTGTAAAAGTATATGAGAAAGGTCTTACGAAGTCTCGTCAGGGTTTTGTTTCTAAACTTGCGAATCTTACCAATAAGTATCATAAAATAACAGAAGAATACTTTGAAGAATTAGAAGAGATTCTTATTATGGCAGATATTGGGGTTAATACAGTTATGGAGTTTATGGATCGTTTAAGAGATCGTGTTCGTAAAGAAAATATAACAGATCCATCTGTCTTAAAGGAAATTATTGTGGATGAACTCTTTATTATTTATGTTAATGATGAAGTATTAAGTAATAAGATTCAATATCGTGAAGATGGGCCTACTGTTATCTTGTTTGTAGGAGTTAATGGAGTAGGGAAAACTACTACGATTGGAAAACTTGCGAATAAGATTAAAGATGAAGGAAAGAAAGTCTTATTAATTGGTGCGGATACTTTCCGAGCAGGGGCAGTTCCTCAATTAAAGGAATGGAGTCAAAAAGTAGGAGTAGGTTTCTATGGAGTGGAAGAAAGTGATCCTGCTAGTGTTGTTTATGATGGAATCGAGCTTGCAAAAAAAGAAGGGTATGATGTTGTTTTAATTGATACGGCAGGAAGACTTCAAAATAAAGTTAATTTAATGAAAGAACTTGAGAAAATTCATAAAGTCATTGGTGATTTGATTGAAGGGGGAGCAAGTGAGACACTTCTTGTTATCGATGCGACTACAGGACAAAATGGTGTGAGTCAAGCAAAAGCTTTTCAAGAAATTACGAATGTTACGGGAATTGTTCTTACTAAATTAGATGGTACTGCGAAAGGTGGAATTGTTTTAGCAATTAAAGAAAGTGTAGGGATCCCTGTAAAATATATAGGACTTGGAGAGACAAAGGATGATTTGCAAGTATTCGATATCGAAAAATATATTTATGGTTTATTTAAAGATATGATGTAGGGGGATAGAGATGGAAGAGCTTGTTTATTATAATGAACTATATGATTTTTATGGAGAATTATTAACAGAGAAGCAGAAGAAATACTTTGAAGATTATTATTTTCAAAATCTTAGTTTTCGAGAAATGGCTGATCTTTATCAAGTAAGTAGAAATGCTGTTTTTAAACAGATTCATATTGTTTTAAAAAAATTAGAAGAATATGAAGAGATTCTTCATTTAAAAGAAAAAAAGGATAAAATTATGGAAATTTTAAAAGATAGTGAGTATGAAAAAAAGATAGAGGAACTTTTATAACTATCTTTTTTCTTTGTCTTGTAAATTCCTATTTTTAATTGTATAATCTTTTTATAGTAGGATACTATTCAAAAAGAGTGGAAGAGGGGAATTTTATGTTTGATAAAATTACTTATATTAGTAATGATGGATGTCATGTAAAATTAAAAGATGGGGGAGATGTTTCTCAAAATTTAATGAATATGCATCTTATTTTTGAAGACGATACCAAATCTGTTTTAGGAGAAGTAGATGACCTTGATGGAGATACTTTAAAGGCTCGTTTTTTGGGTGAAATTAGTAATGGAAGATTAATTGGTGGTACGATTCGTAAACCTTCTTTAGATGCGAAGATTCGTGTCATTGATCGTTCGGAGATTCCTATGATTACCGGATCTGATACCAATGGATGGATGAAGCTTGGAGTTACCCCTTTTTATGATGATTTCCCTGTATTTTTGGATGTTAATAATTTCTTTAGTAACCATTTTGCTATTTTTGGTAATACTGGTTCTGGTAAATCTTGTGGAGTTTCTAGACTTTTTCAAAATATGTTTCATGATACAAGATTAAATCCATATAAAGCAAATATATTAATCTTTGATTCTTCTGGTGAATACTATAATGCGTTTAGTAATTTAAATACCATTAATAATACGTATCATTATCGTTATATTAGTACAAATGAGACAGATGGATTAGGGGAAAAATTACGTTTACCAATCTATTTATTAAATAAAGATGATTTGGCATTGCTTTTACAATGTACTTCTCATTCTCAATTACCTATTATTGAGAGAATGTTAAAACTTGCTTTGGTATTTAGTCAAAATGATATTGATTCTAATGCTTATAAAAATCACTTGATTGCGAAAGCTATTATGTCTATTTTATATACGAATGAAACTGCTCCTAATAAAAGAAATGAGATCTTTTCTATTCTAGGATCTTGCTCTACTGATGAATTTAATTTAGAGGCTCCTGTACAAGGAATTGGATATGTTCGTAAGTTTAGAGAGTGTTTCTTAATTGATAATTCGGGAAACTTTTCTGAAAGTGTTTTATTAACAGAATATGTTACTTCTTTTATTAAAGAAGAATTTGATGATTATGAGCCTCATACTGGTGTTTTCTATACTTTAGATACTCTTGAGAAAGCATTAAATTTTACTTTAATTAGTGAAGGTTGGTTAAGAAATGATCAAACTTATGGAGATTCTGTTACTTTGAGAGTTCGTCTTCATTCTTTGATTGTTGGAGAGAATGCAAAATACTTTGATGTACCTAATTATGTATCTTTAGAGTCTTTCTTATCTTCTTTAATTATTCAAGATGGTAAAAAATATCAAATTGTTAATATTAATCTTAGTGATATTGATGATGATTTTGCAAAAGTTCTCACTAAAATTTATTCTCGTTTGGTATTTGATTTTGCAAAAGGATTAAAGAAAAGGGGAAGTATTCCTTTCCATCTTGTTTTGGAAGAGGCTCATAGATATATTCAAAGTGATCAAGACCGTTTCTTATTTGGTTATAATATCTTTGAAAGAATTGCTAAGGAAGGTCGTAAATATGGTGTTATTCTAGGAATTATTACACAAAGACCTGTAGAACTTTCTGATAATGTTATTTCTCAATGTACGAATTTCTTAATCTTTAAGATTAACCACCCTATGGATATTAAATATATTCGAGAAATGGTACCGCATATTACGGATGAAATTTTGGAAAAACAAAAGTCTTTACAACCAGGTACTTGTTTAGGATTTGGACTTGGATTTAAGATCCCTTTGATCGTTAAAATGGAAATGCCTAATCCTTCTCCACTTTCTGGTAACTGTGATGTTGTTAATATTTGGTGTGGAGGAGAACAAGGAAATGTTCCTGCTACAGCAACGGTAACTCCTATTCCTTCAACGGAAGCTGTTCCTAATATTTCACAGGCACCTACCATATCTGTTTCTAATGAAATTCCAGCGATTCCTGTTTCTTCTAGTGTTTCTACTCCTTCTGGTGGAATTGTTGCAGAAGCAAATTCTAGGGTAGAGGAAGTTCCTAAAGATTCTTCTATTCCAGAAATTATCCCTACAAGTGGACCATCTGTTGGTTCGGAACCTTCTAAAGTTGTTCCGGTTTCTAATATTGCCGTTTTAGAAGAAGAAAAAAGAGAGATTCCAAATTTCTCAACGATTAAGACAGATTCGATTGCTTCTTTAGCACAGGAGTCTAATTCTGTTCTTACTTCTACTGCTTCTATTATGCCGGATATTACTTTAGAAGATGATGACGATGACGGAAATGATTTTGAGTGAAAATAGTGTTTACACTATTTTTTCTTTTGTATCTAACTATTTTTTGTTATAATAAAACCTAGGTGATGTTATGTTTGAGAGTTTAGGAGAACATTTACAAAATGCTTTGCATAAGATAAAGGGATATGGAAAGATTACAGAAGATAATATCTCCGATATGATGAGAGAGATTCGTCTTGCTTTATTAGAGGCAGATGTTAATTATAAAGTTGTAAAAGATTTTACAAATACCGTAAAAGAAAAAGCATTAGGAGAAGAAGTTGCTTCTAGTATTCATCCGGGTGATTTATTTGTTAAAATTGTAAAAGATGAACTTACAGAATTATTGGGTGGAGAAAGTGAAGAATTATGTTTAAAGGGAGATCCTGCTATTTTAATGTTAGTGGGACTTCAAGGTTCTGGTAAGACTACGACTGCTGGAAAACTTGCTAATTTTCTTCGTAAAAAACACAGTAAAAAACCTTTGTTAGTTGCTTGTGATGTTTATCGTCCTGCAGCAATTGATCAATTAAAACAATTGGGAAAACAATTAAATATTGAAGTATATGAAGAGGGTAAGAAAGATCCTGTTGAGATTTCTTTACATGCGATTTCCTATGCGAAGGAAAATGGTTATGATTATGTTTTAATTGATACTGCTGGTAGACTTCATATTGATTTAGAGTTAATGGATGAATTAAAAAATATTTGTTCTGCTGTTCATCCACAGGAAGTATTGCTTGTTATCGATTCTATGATGGGACAAGATGCTATTCATGTTATTACGGGATTTCATGAGCAATTATCTCTTACAGGTGTCATTTTAACCAAATTAGATGGAGATACTAGAGGCGGTGTTGCTTTATCGGTTCGCCATTTAACTCATGTACCTATTAAGTTTATTGGTGTTTCTGAAAAATTAGATGGATTAGATTCTTTTGACCCAGAACGAATGGCTGGAAGAATTCTTGGTATGGGAGATATTATTTCTCTTGTGGAGAAGGCAACAGAATCTATTGATGAGAAAGAAGCTGAGAAGACTGCAAAGAGAATGCAAGAAGGGAAGTTTGATTTAGAAGACTTTTTATCGACTATGAAGCAAATGAAAAAATTAGGACCCCTAGAGAATCTTATTAAATTAATCCCTGGTGCGAAAAAAATGGGACTTACGGATGTCAAGATTGATCCAAAACAGATGAGTCATATTGAAGCTATCGTTCTTTCTATGACACCGAAAGAAAGAAGAAATCCTGATATTATTAAAGCTAGTCGTAAAACAAGAATTGCTGCTGGATCTGGTACTTCGGTTCAAGAGGTCAATAAATTGTTGCAGCAATTTGATCAAATGAAAAAAATGATGAAGCAATTTAGTAATGGTAATTTTAAATTACCTTTTTAAGGAGATAGGGTATGAATATAAAAGAACTAAACCAATATGGAGATTTTGCTCTTCCATTAGAGATGTTGTATCAAAAAACAGGAAATTGTCCTATGAATGGATTTCTAGGAGAAAGGCTAAAAGATGTTTCTTTTGATGAAGAGGGAAGATTAGAGTTTTCTACTCATAAGGAAGTCGATGGTACAACGATTGATTCTAGAGGAGTTGTCCTTACGGATAGTGTTTTAGTCCGTCAAAATCGTGAGAGTGAAGTATCTACTTTTCATTATCTTTATTCGTGGGATGTGCCAGAAGGTGCTTATACTTTTTTGGCCTTTGATGATGAAGATGCGATGAAGAGGTTTTATCAAGTTATTAAGAGATTTGATGCGAATCTGTGTGATGCAGATATTTCTTCTGTTTTCCAAAAAATGGGACTTACTTTTGATTCGGTAACACAAGTTCTTTTAAGACAAAAAGCAAGTGGCCTTGATGAGATGTTTCAAGAAGAATCTACTCATACGGATTCCCCTTTTACAAGATAGATGCTTTGTGCATCTTTTTTTGTGGAATAATCTTTTTCTCTACATACGATATGTTAGGAGGTTATGATTATGTATAATAGTGAATATTTCCAAAATTCTAATGAATCTACTGTTACTGGGGATAACAATTACGTAAATCAAAATATTGATATGGATGTTACTATGAATGGGAATCCACAAATGATGGGTACTATGTCTTCTTGTCCAAAAGAAAGAGTTGTTCATAGAACTTTTGTGCATGAAGTTCCTCATGTGTGATAATTTATGATAGACTAAAATTTCAAGATAGATAAGTACAAACTAAGACATTTTGATAATAAATGTCTTTTTATGGTATAATTGATAAAAAATAATTAATAAATGTTAATTTGAAAGGATAATCGATATGAATAATAAATATGAATTTTTTATAGCCGGTAGAGCTAGGAATAAAGAAAATATTTTAAAGATATGTAATTTGTTTGATAAATACAAAATATCTTATTATTGTTTTTTAAAAAATGAAGATGATTGGGGATATGGAAATCAAAATCAAACTCCTGAAGAAAAACAAAAAGAGTTTGAATCACTAGGATTAAAAAATGATATTGTTTTAAAATTATTTAATAATGATTTAGAAGGAGAAAAAAATTCAAAAAATTTACTGCTTGTTTTACCTGCAGGTAAGGCAGCACATATTGAATCAGGAATTGCATATGGGTTAGGGAAAAAATGTTATGCAATTGGAGAGTATGAAGCAACAGATACACTATATAATATTTTTGAAGAAATATTTTCAAATGAAAAAGAATTAGAAGAATTTTTGAAAAAATATAATAAATAGAACAATAAAAGCTAGAAAGTGAGTGAATTTATGAATATAAATAAAATAAAAAATGAATTCATTAAACAAAAACAATCTAAATTCAAGAGTAATATATACCATTATTCACAAGTTAATTTTGCTTACAATTCAAATAAAATCGAAGGTAGTAGATTAACTAGTGAACAGACTGAGGCAATATTTGACACATCTTCTTTTATTTCTAAAAGTGATGATTTCATTAAATTAGATGATTTAATTGAATCTAAAAATCATTTTAAACTATTTGATTATATGTTAGATAATGTAGATAAACTCTTAACTAAAGATATGATAATTGAAATGAATAAAATACTAAAAAGAAATACTAGTGATGAAGAAAATCCTAGATATAATGTTGGTGGATTTAAAATAGTT
>CANRPY010000005.1 GCA_947632595.1 uncultured Bacilli bacterium
GCTGGGATTGCAACCATCATTAAGATACCCATAATTGTAATAACGGCAAGTAATTCAATTAATGTAAAACCTTTATTTGACATTTTTTTCATTTCTTTAACACTCTCTTTCAATCTTATTTTTCATAATTTTATGTTATCACACTATTTTTTTGAAATCAATCACTTTTCACATACTTTACACATTTTTATTGATAAACTTCCATTTCTTTTCCACTTGGAATTTTGCAATCACATTCATTCTTTGCTTTTGTTTTTATTTTTTCTATACCTTCTGCTTCAATTGTCGATTCATTTCCTTTTTGGAAGAGAAGTTTATCTAGATTGTCATACTCTTGGATATCTGTTTGATAGATTTTATCTCCTTTTTTTTCTACTATACGAACATAATATTTATATTCGTATGTGATATCTGGAGGGCCAGTTTTTTGAGCCTTTCTTACTACAATGTAGGAATGATCTTTATCATAGACTCCTCCATTGGGACCTGCACTATAATCACCACTATCGTCTAAATATTTTAGAGTTAATATGATACATTCATCTTTCTTTGTCGGATACTTTACCTTTTTTGTTTGAAACTTTTGTTTTGCGGTTCCTACCATCTTGTTTACATCTTCTATTCCTATACTTTCTCGATTATTTTTTATGATTCCCGCAATGTTTGGTACCGCGATAGCCATTAATACTCCTATTACTACAAGCATTGCGAGTAACTCTACCATTGTAAAAGCTTTTTGATTCATCATATCTCACCTTCTCTTTCATTATAACAAATAAAAGGGGCTCTTTAATATTTTTTTTAAGTTTTTCAATTCCTTTTGACTCATGTTTGTAAATTGAGACTCTGTAAAGATACTGTCATATCGATATAGAATAAAACCTTGGTAGTTCTTTAAGGAACGTAGGTGAATGATTTCTTTACCTATGATATTGTCATTTACTAGCCACTCCTCTTTTCCTTCTTTGGCATATGAATCTATCTTTCCTACTTTATAAAAAGCAAGAACGGGATACAGAGGAATCTCTTCTTTTCCTAAATCGCTCCATTCCTTTGAAGTTGGGATAAAGGGTTTTACTCCATTCTCAAAGCCATAATATAATTGTGGCATCATGAAGTCTACATAGTTATTACTAGATAACCATTTTTTTACATCGGCATAGTTTTTCTCATAATTATTCTCTATATTTCCTTCTGGGGATACGCCAAAGGGTATCTTTTTTTTCTTACATAGATTATGAACTTTTTCTATCATCTCATTTACAATGGATAAATGAAATTCAGAAAGAGAAAGATTTTCATTTTCTTTTTTTGCGTCTTCATATTCTTTTTTATCAATCTCATCACTTGGATAAAAATAGTCATCAAATAAGATACCATCTACTTTATAATTTAAGACTTCTTTTACTCCTTCTAGGATTAGAGCGGTTGTCTCTTCTCTTGCGGGATTTAGATAGATTCCTTCTTTTTCGTATAAGATATCTGTATTTTGATAAGAATAGACAGGACTATTTTCTTTTATTTTCTCATTGGTAGTCGATACTCTATAGGGATTTATCCAAGCATATAGTTTTATTTTCTTTTTATGAGATTCTTCTATAAAGTATTCTAAGACATCATAGGGATATGTTTCTTCTTCTGTTAGATATTTACTAATGGGAAAGAGGGAAGAAGGATAGATGGCATCACAGGATGGTCTTACTTGAAGGATGATGGTATTTAGAGATAGGTTATTTACATTTTCTATCATTTCTTTTATTTTTTCCTTACTCTCTTCTTCCTTCTTCTCTTTTAAATGGTTACTGATTTCTATATAACTAATATAGATTCCTCTTGTCTCTTCTTTGGGACTTTCTAACTTCTTATTATTCTTACTACTGATTCCTAATAAAAGAAGAATTCCTAAAAGAAAAAATAGTCCTTTTTTCATATGATCACCAAGACTATTTTATAGAAAATATTAGAAGATATTTGTCAATTTTTCTCTTCTTTTTGGATGATAAATAATTCATTGTCTTGGAAGAAGGCATAAAAGATCTCTTTTTGTTTGATATTTTTCTTTCTTAATTCTTTTTTTAGCCACTCTTTTGATTTTTGAATTTCTTTTAAGACATCTTCTTCTACTTTTCCATCTAATATTAATGCCATTGGGTATGGTGGAGTATCTTTCTTTTCAAAGATAGAGAGTTTCCCATTGGTTTCTAGGACGGCATATTCTACTTCTTCTATGGAAGAGATGGATGCTTCTCTTAGTTGACTTAATAAATCATCTAGGTTATAACGAAGTCTCTTCATCTCTTTGCGATTGATTTTTCCTTTTTTAATAATCATCGAGGGTTTTCCATCTAAAACATCTCTTATTTTTTTACTCATTAGCGATAGTTTTGCGGTTAATAGTTGGAGAGAGACTAATATTAAGATAGGAAGAAGAGAGTTCCATATACTATCTTTATAATTTTCAATAGAGATTGCCACTAATTCTGCGATAAATAAAGAGACAATAAAATCGATTACAGATAATTCTCCTATTTCTCTTTTTCCCATTATTTTATATAAAATCATTATGACTAGATAAAAGATTATACTTCTTGTACAAATCATTATTAATCTCACGAATATCACCTATTCTTATTTTTTCCTGGAATGATTCTTTTATACCTTACATATGGTTTATAGAGGAGATATTTATGATTCGAAAATTATTCTATCCTGTTCTTGGATTTCTTATTTTTACTTTTTTTCTTTCTCTTATGTATTATTATTCTTGTTTTTCTAAAGAAGTTTTTCTACTATTCCGAATTCTTGGAGTCTTATTCTTTTTCTTACTAGAAGGGTATTTTTTAGAGAAAAGGTCTAGACGGAAATATCAGTATGATTTCTTCTTTTTGATTCTTTTTCTTACTGTTTCTCTTCTTTATTTATTTTTTAGTCATCAATTTCATTTTTCTATTCTTATTTATTATTCTATTCTTTTTAGTTCTCTTTTCTTGGGAGGAGCGATTTGTCACATAAAAAAAAGAAATTAGGCTTTTCTATCTAATTTCTTCTTTTTTTGCATATAGAAATAAAGGATTCCTCCTAGAAGAATTAGGATTCCTATTCCTAAAAAGATTGCTTTACTATCTTTATCTTTTACTTCTATTACTTTATCTTCATCACTTATTAAGAAAAGGGATGTTTTATCTAGGTCACAATTATCTTTTTCTGGACAGATGATTTGTCCTACAAAGTACATCGTTTTTCCCTCTACATGGAAGGCTTTTATTTTGTAGTAATCATTTTTTATTTTCTTTACTTTTTCTCCGATTCCACCATCGCTATCGATTCTTACTACTTCTATACTACTTGAGTCTTCTTCTGTTGTGAGTAGGTAGTACCCTACTACTTTTTCTTCTTTTTGAATCGTCTCTATTTGAAGAAGAGGTTCTTCTCCTAGTGGAGTTTCGCCTATTGTTTCCCATTCTTTTTCATCTTGTTCATTATACTTGATTAGATAATAGCTGGTATCATCTTCTTTTTTAAATTTTACTTGATGGGTAATACCATATAAAAGATAGGAAGTATCTGTTTTTATAAGACGTGGAGAATCTTTTTCTTCAAAGTCTTCTTTGATTACTTTTACCCATTCTCCATTTTCTGTTAATTGAACTAATTTATAAGAAGTATCTATTTGAATAATGGCATAATACCCTTTTTCTTCTATCTCTATTAGATCTTCTATGGATGAATTTTGTCCTACGTCAATATATTCTTTTTCTAAAACTTTATTTAAGTTTTTATCTAGTTTTCCTAAATAAGCAACACTATTTTTATTTCCTATAAAAAGATAGGAAGTACTTGTTTCTACTAATTTATTTATCTTACATTCTATAGGAATTGGTAGAGGAATTTCTTCTACTAATTTTCCTTTTTCATTGATTTTTAAAAAGAAATATCCTTCTTCTTTTTTCTCTAAGAGATAATAGCCATCTATCTTATTTTCTAAATCATAAGAATATACAATTTCTACTGGTTCAAAGTCTTTTTCTACTTTATGGTGGTATTCCCACTCTAAGGTTCCTGTTTTTTGATACTTCAAGAATAGAAGTTCTTTTTCTTTCTCTTTGGTTTCTATCGTACCTACTGTTACAAAACCTTTGTTTTCTTTTTCTTCTATCAGATATCTTAATTCTTCTTTTTCATATTTATTTAGGGAATACATGGTATCTTGTGCATACACATGGCATCCTATTAGTAATAAAAGAATCTCAAGCCCTAATATTACAACTTTTTTCATTTTACACCTCGATAAAATCACGTGTTATCCCTATTATAAAACAAAAATAGACTAATTACTAGTCTATTTCTTTTTGAATCATTTCCATCTCTTTTTTTAATTTCCATCTTTTATAGATATGTTTTTTAGGAAGAATCTTTAAAAGTATCTTTCTAGATTCATATTCTCTTTTATAATATTCTTGGAATAGGGGCCCTTTTTTTTCTAAAAAGACTGGCCCCATAAAATATTCTTTTTTAGAATATTTTCTTTTTCCTTTTTGAAAGATTATGATTTGATAAATAAAGTTTTTATCTTTTACAAATTCTTCTTTTTCGATATAGAAGCCATTTTGACAGATAAATCTTTTAACATCTTCTTGGTAGTTATTGGGACTTAGAATGAGGGTTTTTACTTTTTTTAGGACTGAGAGATCTTCTTTACAAATTCCTATTATGTTTCTTCCACCCATTCCTGATATGATGATGGTGTCAATCTCATCGGTATAGGGTTTTAGACCTGGACCTAGTCGCAACTCTATTTCTTTTTCTAGGTGTTCTTTTTCTATATTTTTTCTTGCTTGTTCTAGAGGACCTTTGGCAATATCAGAAGCGATTGTTTTGATTTTTTTTCTTTCTTTTTGGAGATAGATATCTAATAGTGCATGATCGCATCCTACATCTAAACAAAAGGAGTTAGCTTCCACTAAATCTCCTATTTTTTTTAAACGATTGTTGATTTTCATTAATCTGTTAAAAAGTCCTTTAGTTTACGAGAACGAGATGGATGTCTTAATTTTCTTAAGGCTTTTGCTTCGATTTGACGGATTCTTTCACGAGTTACTCCAAAGATTTGTCCTACTTCTTCTAGTGTTCTACATTGTCCATCGTCTAATCCGAAACGTAGTCTTAGTACTTTTTCTTCTCTTTCGGTTAGGGTCGCTAAAACACCACTTAATTCTTCTTTTAACATTTCTACTGTTGCATATTCTTCTGGTCCCATTGTTCTTTCATCTTTGATGAAATCTCCTAAGTGAGAATCATCTTCTTCTCCAATTGGAGTTTCTAGAGATACAGGGTCTTGTGAGATTTTATAGACTTCTCTTACTTTTTCTACTGTAATTCCTAATTTTTTGGCAATTTCTTCATCTGTTGGTTCTCTATTTAATTCTTGTGTTAATTGACGTTGTACTCTTGCCAATTTGTTAATGGTTTCTACCATGTGTACTGGTACACGAATGGTTCTTGCTTGATCGGCGATTGCTCTTGTGATAGCTTGGCGAATCCACCATGTTGCATAGGTTGAAAACTTATATCCTTTGGTTGGATCAAATTTATCTACTGCTTTCATAAGACCAATGTTTCCTTCTTGAATTAAATCTAAGAATAACATTCCACGTCCTACATATCTTTTGGCGATACTTACAACTAAACGTAAGTTAGATTCTGCAAGTAATCTTTTGGCTTCTTCGTCTCCTTCTTCTGCACGTTTTGCATATTCAAATTCTTCATCAGAAGTTAACAAATTAATACGACCAATTTCTTTTAAATACATTCTAACAGGGTCATTTATTTTTACATCTTTTGATAAGGTTAAATTCTCAACAGACATATCTCCTGTTATTTCTTCTCCTGATGCATCATCTGATCCATCTTCTGAGACAATATCAATGTTTGCTTCTACTAAGAAATTATATAATTCATCTAGGGTATCACTATCTACATCTAATCCTTTTAATTGATCTGCTAATTGTTCATAGGTAATGAATCCTTGTTTTTTACCAAGTGCTAACAGTTTTTGTTTTCTCTCATCCAGTGTCTTTATTTCTTCCACCATACTAACTATCTCCTAACCTTAACTTTCTAATCTTTTCTACTATTTTAGCTTGTTCTATTGGGTCCACTTCTTTTTTCATCCGATTCGTGAGTCTATTAATCTCCTGTTTATTGATATATTCTCTTATTACTTTAAAATACAGGAATAGTTCCTCTTTTGTGGTATCTTCCACATAGTCTTCTGCTAAAATACTATTCAAGAATGTAAGTATGTTCTCTTTCTCTTGTATATAGGTATAAAAGTCTGCTAAATTCATAGAACCATATTTCTTATAATAATAAATAATTTCACTACAGGTTGTTCTCATTACTTCTGTTGGAAAAATAATTTTTTCCTTTTCTACTTGGGTAATTACCCATTCTTGATTTAACATAAAGTAAATGATTTGTTCATAGGCTTTTGTGTATTTATCTTTTTTTGTTCTCTTCTTTTTTGGTATGATGACTGGTTCTTCTTCCTTCTTTTCGGTTAACAGGCTATTCATACGCATTTCCAGTGTATTATACCCTATATCGAATTCTTTTGCAAGTCTTTTTAGGACAACTTCTCGGTGAATGGCATCTTCTAATTTAGAGGTTTCTTCAATTACTTTGTTGATATAAGAGGCTTTTTCTTCATCGCTTCGGAAATCGACGTTTTCTTTTAGTTTTTGCATCTTGTAGTCTACAAAGTTTTGGGCAGATTCGATCAATCCTTCAAAGCGTTCTTTGCCATTTTTTAGGATATAACTATCTGGGTCTTCGGGATTTGGAAGCGTGATTACTTTTACTTCTAATCCTTGTTCTAGTAAATGATCTCCTATACTTAGGGTTGCTTTTTGTCCTGGATCATCTCCATCTAAACATAGAATCATATTAGGAGATAATCTTCTAATGAGTTCTGTTTGTTCTTTGGTTAGTGCGGTTCCCATTAGGGCCACTGTATTTTTGATTCCTATTGTAGATGCTCGAATCACATCCATGAACCCTTCCATCACAATTACACATTTCTTTTTTCTACATTCTTCTCTAGCGATATGGTAGTGATATAACATTTCCCCTTTTTTAAAGATATCAGTTTCTTTGGTATTTACATATTTATTTTGACCATTTTCTTTATAAATTCTTCCACTAAAGCCTACTACTCTACCATTGACATCATATAGGGGAAACATAATTCGATCATTATAAATATCATGGTCATCACTTGATAGGCCAATTCGATTTAGGGTAACTAAATCATAGGATTTATTCGTTAATAGTTTCGTTAAGTCATCTCTTGATTCTAGAGAGAGTCCTATTTCAAATTCTTTGATGATGTCTTCTCCTATTTGTCTTTTTGTTAAATAGTCTTTGGCATCTTTTCCTACGGTACTATTTAGGTTATTTTGAAAATATTTTAGAGAGAAGGAATAGGCATCATATAATTTATCGTATTTCGTTTGTTTTTTAGAAATATGAATACTTCCTGTTGCGACTCCTGCTTTTTCTCCTAATAGCTTTAAGGCTTCTTTAAAATCAATATGTTCATAGTTCATGAGAAACGTATAAACGTTTCCTGTTGCGTGGCAAGAAAAACAAGTATAGATTTGCTTTTCTCTTGAGACACACATAGAGGGGTTTGAGTCATCATGAAAGGGACAAACTCCAAAAAAGTTTTTTCCTCTTGCGACGAGTGGTATTCTTTCTCCAATGACATCTACAATATCTACTTTACTACGAATTTCGCTTGCTAAATCATTGTTCATTCTACCACCACCTTAAACATAGTTTATCTTATCATATTTCTGATTTCTTTTCTAGTTGTTTTGCTGTTTTCATCGTTCTTAGTTTTTCTTCTACAAATGCCTTTACTTTTTCATGTTGATTTTCTACTCTTGGGTCAAAATACTGAATTCCATTTAATGCTATTTTTAAAGATTCTAATCTTGATTGCCAATATTTTTGATTTTCTGTAAATCGTATTACGATAAAGTCTACTAATTTTCTTAATTCTTCAAAGTTTTCTTCGGATAATACTTCTAGGATTTCTGCCATCATATCAATATTATCTTCTATACAGTTCTCCATGCCGGTAAAGCACTCTTCTTCCCCTTTTAAAATTTCATTGGGTTCTCTTACTAATTTTTGAACGATCCGATTTTTTCTTTTCTTTCTTGCGAGTACTTTTTCTCCTCTTATCCATTCTTTGATGAGAGCTTCTACTCCCAATACTAAATAAAAGGGATTGGGAATACTTTCTTGTAGTTTTTCTGATACTTGATATTCTTCATATGATTTTCTTATTTTTTCCATGCAATTCTCCTCTTTTGATATTCTTTTTTTTCGTCTTCTGGCACTTTTTGTTCTTGTTCTTTTACTTTTTCTGCTAAAAAGTTTAGGAAAGGCCCTTTTATATCTTGATATTTCGAATTTAATACATGATAGCCTCTTGCCATAATTTCTAAATCATCTCTTAGATGGTCATAATAGGCTAATTCTTTTTCATAATATACGATGGAAAAGTCTACTAATTTTGTTAGTTCTCCATAGTTTTCTTCGGTTGCGATACTTGCTATTTTTTCTAGATAGGTTTGTAGAATTTGAATCCAAGTCATTCCCTCTTTTACAATGACATCATCTTCTGCATAAAGTTCTACTTCCTCTTCTTCAAAAAGAAAGAAGAAAAAATTTCTGATTTCTGCTTCTAGGCGCCATCTACTATTTTCTCTTAGTTCTTTTTGTAAAAATTTTTTATCTGCTTTGAATCCTTGTCCTACCTCTTTTAAAAATAAATAAAAATCCTCTAAAGATTCTACTTCTGTTGTATTTTTTGTAAATGTATTATATTCTTCTTGCAATTCTTTCTTTTCCATAAATACCTCTTCTTTTTAACTTACTATTATATACTAGAAATTCTATTCTTGCACTCTTTCTTTCTTTTTTCCAAGAAAAAATCACCTTTTGGTGATTATTTTCTTCTTTTTCTTTCTTTAATTTCTGATGTAATTAGTTCTATAAATTCTTTTATAGAGACTGTTGTTGTTTCTTCGCTACCAAATAATCGATAAGAAATTGTTTTGGCTTCTTTTTCTTTATCTCCTAAAATTAAGGTATATGGAACTTTCATGGTTTGTGCTTCTCTTAGACGATATCCTAATTTTTCATTTCTATCATCTAATTCTACACGAATCTTTGCTTTCTTTAATTCTTCACAGACTTCTTTGGCATAGTCTCCTTGATATTCTGAGTTTACTGGAATCGCAATTACTTGAACAGGAGCTAACCAAGTTGGAAGAATTCCCTTGGTCTCTTCTAGATAATACGCCATTGTTCTATCGATAGAACCAAAGATTGCTCTATGAATGACTACTGGTGTTTTCTTTTCTCCATCTTTATCTACATAGGTTAAGTCAAATTTTGCTGGTAAACAGAAGTCTAATTGACAAGTAGATAATGTGAATTCATTCCCTACTGCAGGACGTACTTGGACATCTAATTTTGGTCCATAGAAAGCAGCTTCTCCAATTTTTTCAATGTATGGAATATTTAAATCATTTAAAACTTCTCTTAATTTGTCTTCTGCCATATTCCACATTTTATCATCTTGATGATATTTTATTTTATCTTCTGGGTCTCTTAGGGATAATTCAAAACGATATTCATGAATTCCCATTTCTTTATAGACTTCTAGGATTAGGTCTACTACTCCTTTAAATTCTTGTTCGATTTGTTCTGGAGTACAGAAGATATGAGAATCATTTTGACAGAATGTACGGACTCTTTCTATTCCTTTTAGAGATCCACTTGTTTCAAATCTGGCATCTCTTGCGATTTCTGCAATACGAATTGGTAGGTCTCGATAAGAGTGAATTTCATTTCCATAAATAATCATATGATGTGGGCAGTTCATAGGTCTTAAAACAAATTCTTCTCCTTCTACTTCCATCTTTGGAAACATTGCATCTTGGTAATGATCCCAGTGTCCTGATGTTTTGTATAAGTCTACATTTCCTAGAGGTGGCGTTAATACGTGTTGATATCCTCTTTCTAGTTCTTTATTTCGAATGTAGTTTTCTAATTCATTCCATAAGATAAATCCATTTGGTAAGTACATTGGTAGTCCTTTTCCTACTAGGTCATCTATTAAGAATATTTTTAAATCTTTTCCTAATTTTCTATGGTCTCTTTCTTGGGCTTCGGCAAGGGCTTTTAGATGTTCTTGTAAGTCTTCTTCGTTTTCAAAACAGATTCCATAGATTCTTTGTAACATTTTATTCTTGGAATCTCCTTTCCAATAAGCACCTGATACTTTTAATAGTTTAAAGTATTTGATTTCTTTTGTTGACTCTACATGTGGTCCACGACAAAGGTCCGTAAAATCTCCTTGTGTATAGCAAGAAATTGGTTCTTTTTCAGAATCCATTCTAGAAATTAAATCTATTTTATAAGGATCATCCTTAAATTTTTCTAGGGCTTCTTCTTTCGTTAACTCTTCTCGATAGATTCTTTTTCCATCTTTTGAGCATTTCTTCATTTCTTTTTCGATTTTTTCTAAGTCTTCTTCTTTGATTACTTCGTCTCCTAAATCTATATCATAATAGAATCCTTCTTCTATCGCTGGTCCTACCCAGAATTTTGCATTGGGGTATAGATGTTGTACTGCTTGGGCAAGTAAGTGAGCACATGAGTGATTTAGCATCGTTAATCTTTCATTTTCTTTTATATTTATCATAAATTCCTCCTAAAGTTTTTCTTCTACTTTGATTTCTTTGTCTACCAAACTCTTAAAGGTTTCGGCATCTTTCTTCTCTCCTACGACACTTCCGTAATGAATGGGAATCGCAAGAGAGGGTTTTGTTTCATTAATATAGCTGGCTGCTTCTTTTGCATCCATCGTATACGTTCCTCCTATTGGAACAAAGCATACATCTGTTTTGACCTTATCGGTCTCTGGTGTTCGATCGGTATCTCCCATAATGTAGTATGTTTTCTTATCTAAATGTAGGAGATAGCCTACATAATTTTTATCTATCGGATGAAATGGTTTTTCTAGGTTATATGCTCGAATAGTTTCAAAAGATAAGCCATCTAGTTCATAATGATTTCCTGGTTCTACTACCAAATCATTTGGTTTTTGTTTTAGAATGGTTGGTACAATGATTTTTGTAGATGGTTTTCTTACTTTTTCAATCGATTCTGTTTCATAGTGATCAAAATGATCATGGGTAATTAAAATAAAATCCGCATCATGATACTCTTCTTCTATATGATAGGGATCGATATAAATTACTTTTTCTCCCGTTAATTTAATCGATGCATGATATAAAACTTCTATTTTCATCTTTCTTCCTCCTTTATCCAAAGAAAAAAAGGATTGTACAGGAGTGCGTGGGCACGGTACCATCCTTTTTTCACTTATTTTTGATAACGACCTACGCCGGAATTACTTTTTCTAATTCTACTCGAAAGGTAGTAATGAATCATGCTCTTTCTCTTTTCCACCAACCAAGAGATCTCTTGTAAGAGGGAATCATTCATCGTGTCCTTTGTCTATGTATTTTTTTGGTTATTTGTACTATATCACTTTTTCTTTTATTTGTAAATTATTTACGATGTTTTGATTTTAAATATCTCCAAAAATTTTGATAACGATCGCTTATATATTTTCTTGTTGCTGGCAAGATATAGATTCCTAACATGACTCCTAGCCATACAACTCCTAATAGGTTTCCTTGAATGATTTCTCGAATGGAGTCGATGATTATTACTAGGATTATGATTGTTAGTAAGATGACAATTCCAATATTTTTACGATCACTTTTTTTTCTTAACGTATCAAAGTTTGTTTGTTTCTTTTCTAAGAGAATATCTACTTCTTCTTGAAAGGTTTCAAATCTTGATTGTAATTCTTCTATATTTGAGATTGGAGAGGATGTTTCATACTCTTCTCCTCTCATTTTGATATTTCCATTTTTTAATACTTCGATATCGACATTTAAATAATCTTCTTTTGGTAGTACTACATTGAAATGTTTTTCTACAAGCTTGATTAGATTTCTTTTGCATTTCGTTGAGATTCCACTTGCTTCATTTACATTTCTTTTCATCTCGTTATTCATTTCTTTTATGGTTTTCATAGGTATCCACTCTCCTATTTTTATTATAGCATACTCTTATCTTGAATTCCAAGAAGGTGGAACATATACTAGGGCTCCTAATCCATAAAAGTTTTCACTTAATCTTTGTTTATCGTAACGATACCAACCATTTAAATCTTTACAGTTTGGATCATTGGCATCGAATAATGCACAATCTAGAACCGTTAGGTGTAAGTGTACTCCTGTTGACCAACCAGTAGAACCCATTTGACCTAATGCGTCATTAATGGTTACTGGTTGTCCTACAGAAATTCCTGGAGCGTAACTTGATAAATGAACATACTGGGAGGTATATTTCTTTCCATCAATATCATGGAGTACGGTTACGATTAAGGCTCCATACGTATCTGTGTAAATTCCTGATATTACACCATTCGCAACAGGATGTACTGTCTCACCTGTTCCTCGCCAACTCGTGATGTCATAGGCAACGTGTCCCATATTTGGGTACTGACTAATTTGGCCATTTTCTGTTGGCATGTACCAAATTCTTTTGCCTGCTTCTGTTGCTTTTTTGGTTGAGTTCTGGGTTGCGGGAAATTCAACTTCTTTTAAGGTTGAAACTTCCCCTTCTTTTTCATCATCGTTTTTTAGAGGAACTATCGTTTCAAGAAGTGTTTCAAATGAATCTTTTGGGGTGATTTTTTTGGAAACATTGGCACGAGTCATATCCTTAATATTTACATATTCATAGCTAATTGTATAATCTTGTTTGGATGCTTCTGCCTCTTTTATTTGGATTCCTATAGAGGTACCCAAAAAAATAAGAGATAGTGCCAAAATACATTTTTGGGTAAATGCTAATTCTTCTTGTACCATAGGCTGCCCTCCTCGATGTGAAAAGTAGTCCCTATTATAACGAAGGTTAGACATAATGTCAAATCATAATGTGCATTCTTCCTATAAGTATTTTTTATTACGGTATTTTCTCTTATATTCTTTTACAAAATATTCAATTGGAGTTTTTCGAAAATTAATTTCTTTTTCTTTTAATGAGATTTCTGCTTCTAATTTTTGTAGATCTTCTAGACTTGGTTCTCTGTCATAACAAACTTCTAGAGCATGTTCTACGATAATATCGGCTGCTCTTCTTAGGACGGATGTACAGTGACAGTAGTGTTCTAGATCAAGTCCTACGTGTCTTCCTTCTTTTGCGTACCATCCTTTTGGATAGATTCCGGATAGTAACTGATAGAGTTCTCTAAATTGATTTCCGCCATATGTGGAGGTTAGTCCATCAATCATCGTTTGAAGTTTTTTCTCATTTTCTTCATTTACTTCGTGTACTCTATACAAACATGGATAGGAGTTTTGGTGGAAGAAGTTGGCAACTTCTGTCCCTGTTAGTAACATGCATTGATATACGATATTTTCTGCTCCTACTTTTTTGACTCTTAACTCCGATAAATCATCACTTGCTTCTTTTACTTTTTCATATAGGTCGGATGCTTGATATTTTTTCTCTAATATGAATGAGACTTCTTGTAAGTTTCTTAACGTTTCTGTAAGTGGAGTTTGTTCTTCGCTTTCAAGATGAGCATTCGCTTCCTCGTAGGTTAATTTTTTGTTGCATTTCGTAATCGTCTTTGGAAATCTTTCTGATGCAATCGTTCCGTCTTTTGTGATTTCAAAATAATAACTTCTTGTGAGTCTATTCTCTCCTTCTTTTAGAGAGCCTTCTTCTGCGGAGAAGTCATATGGAAAGATGGGAATCATTCTATGAAAGTCTCCTTTTGTTGTTTGATATACATAGGGAAGATAAATGGACTGATTTCTTTTAATTGCTTCTTGCACAATTTCTGATTCATATGGGAAATACCCTAATACGGATGCGATATGAACACCTAACAAATAATTTCCATTTTCTAATTTTCTACAAGACAAGGCATCATCGATTTCTACGGCATCTTCTCCATCCATCGTTACACAGTAGTCTTCTACTTTTTCTCTTGTTGTCATTTCTCCTTCTCTTTTTTCTTTTACTAAGCGAAGAGAATCTAGTAATGTATCGGAAAAATGAATATGAATATCATACTTTCTGGCAATTTCTTCTACTTCTTTGGAAGAGATATCTCTTCCTTTTATTTTTTCTACTAGATCTGCTAAGTTCTTTGTATGCTCTTTATACTTCTTTGCACTTCTTTTATCCATCGTAATTTTATTCATAAAAGCATAGATATCTTCTAATACTTTTCTTTTTTCTTTTTCGGGTAATTGAAAACTGTTTTGGGAAAGAAGGAGTGTCATTAAATTTTCATAATAGAGTTCATCTTCTACTCTTTCTTCCAAGATCGATGTTAAATAAGAGTTTACTAAGGTTCGAAAGATGGGTACTTCCTCTTTATTTCTTACATTTGCAAGAGAAGGCATCTTCTTTAATGCATATTCTAAATAGGCAATATTTTTTTCTTCTTCTATTAAGAAATTCATAAAGTCATATTGCTTAGAATCTTTCTTTTCATTTTGTTCTGTTAAGACTTCTAATTCTCTTCTTACTTTATTCAATTCACTTTGAATTTTTCGAAGATTTTCGAATTTCTTTTTTCCTTCTGAAAGAATTCGATCTAGTTTTTCCTCTAGATGTTTTAGTTTTCTATCAATGATTTTTCTATTGATATCTTCTTGGGTATTTAAAATGATTTCTCCTAGTTTTAATACTTCTACTAATCGATCTAGTGTTTTTTGATCTGTCATGGTGTCTAATTCTTCGTTTGCTAATTTAAAAAGAACATTGAAAATGGCATTTCCTTGACCGGCAGAGTACTCCAAAAAGTCTTTTTCTTTTACTCTTGGTCCAGCACCTTTTAAATAGGTTCTTAATGCTTTTTCAATGTTCATTTCAATCCCTCCTATTCTTACTTATCAATTCTTGATCAATGGTCAATTGCTTGATTCGTTCGATAATTCGTCTTGCTTTTACTTTATCTACACCAGAGGTTGTTACTGAGAGAGCTTTTTCTAACTCTTCTATGGTAAGATTTGAAGTAAAGAAAGTCGGTAGATGATTTTCCATTCGGTATTGTAGTAGTGGTCCTAGGATTTCGTCTCTAGACCAGTTACTACAATTTTCCGCACCAATGTCATCTAGTAATAAGAGTGGAATTTTTTTAATTTCTTCAAATTGTTCATTATAGTTTGTATTAAAGGAAGCTTTTAATTTCCTTAAGAATTCTGGGAAGTAAATCATGATGCTTTTTACTTTTCTTTTTGCCATCTCATTGAATAAAGAAGCAATGAGATATGTTTTTCCGCACCCAAAAGAGCCATGTAAGTAAAGGCCTTTTGGTTTTTCTTCTGAATACGTATCGATAAATTCTTTAAAATATTTAATGATAGGAAGACGTGCTTTGTCATCTTTATAGATTTCTTTAAAGGAAGCATTTTTAATCTCTTCATTAATCTCAAATAATTCTAAGTTTTCTTTGTAGGCATTTTCTTTTAGAGATTCTTGTTTTTTCTCACATGCTTCATAAGAGAACGTAATGATTTTTTCTCCTCCTATTGGAGTGTAGCAGTAACCTGCTACTTTGTTTTTACAAGAAGATAGAGATTTACAATTTTTACAGTTTTGACATTCTTCAAAAGCATCTTCTAGGCTAGAGGTATATCTCATTAATACTTCTTCTTTTGCGTTGATTTCGGATACAAAATTTTTAAATTCTTTGTTGCTACAAGCGTCTTGAAAAGAGTGAGTCAAGGCAGTTAAATCTACTTTTGGAACTTCTTTCCATTCTTTCATTTTAACCACCACCTTCAATTAAATTTTATCTAACTTTTCTAAAAAAGTCTACTCCCTTTCCAACTTTTTTACAGTGGAAAATATCCTTAATTTTCTTTTGGTAAATTTTATCTTTACTCCTCCTATTTGATCGGTACGATAGATTCTTGAGTCTTTTAAAACTTCTAAGGTTTCTTTATTGGGATGACCATAACGGTTGTTTTTTCCTACAGAGATTAAACTGATTTTTGGTTCTATCTTTTCTATTAATGTTTTGAGAGAACTGGTGTTGGAACCATGATGCCCTACTTTTAAAATATCGATTTTTTCTAGTTGATAATCTTCTAGAATTTGTTGTTCTCTTTCTTTTCCAGCATCTCCCATAAAAAGAATTTGATAGTCATCTATTTTTCCATACATAACAATCGAGTTATCATTTTCATTCTCATAGAGTGGATGTTCTAAAAATAGAAGGGTTGCCTTTTTCCACTTTAACTCTTTTGGTTCCTTGATGATTCTTATTTTCTTTTCTTTGGCTTTTTTTATTAGACTCTTTTCTAAGGTATTTTCTCTTCCTCTATTTAGAATGATTGTTTTTACTTTTAAGTTTTCTATAAAGGCATCTGCTTCTCCCATATGATCATAGTCTCCATGAGATAAAATTAAATAATCTATTTTGGAGATGGCACTACTTCTTAGGGTAGGAAGAATGGTACTATAAAAGAGAACATGTTCTTCTTTGGTTGCTTTTCCGCCAGTATCGATTACTATATTTTTTTGATTGATATGTAGTAGGAAACAATCTCCTTGTCCTACATCGATCATTTGTAAGTAATTGGTTGGGGATACTTTTCCTATTAGAAAATGAAGAGATAACATACTTATAAAAAATATTAGTATTTTTTTATTTGGTTTTTTTACATAAAATAAGACTCCTATGAAATATAGAATATAAATTGGGATGGGTAGTTTTTGAAATAAAAGTTTCCCAATCGAAATCTTGGATAGAAATAGAGAAGATGCTTCTAATAGATGACAGAGTCCTTCATAGATTGGAGATAAGAACGGTAGAAGGAATACTATTAAGGACATAGGAAATAAAATGGTACTTACATAGGGTACATAAAAGATATTATAGAGAATACTTAAAATGTTTATTTGATAAAAATGAAATAACGTAATGGGTAGACTTACGAAAAAAGAAAGAGCAGATACTTTTCCTAGAGCAAGAATCTTACTTGAAGAAGATAGGCTTTTTGACATTTTTAATAAACTATAACTAATCAGATAGGAATAAGCAAACCCTACTTCTAATACATCGTATGGATTCCATAATAAGGAAAGAGATAGGATGGTTAAAAATAAATTTTCTTTTTTGATATAGAAATAATAGACTTTATTTCCTTCAAAGAAGATAAAGAAGAGGACTCCTCTTACGATAGAAGGAGATGGTCCAACCAATAGTAGATATCCTAATAGAAAGAGACTAATTCCTTTGTAGAGAGACTCTTCTTTGCAAAAACGCTTCCCTATTCTTTTTAAAATGGTTGATAATAGAGAAATATGCATTCCACTAATTGCGAATAAGTGACTGATTCCATTTTCTTGATAACTACGAATGACTTCTTTGGAAAGATATGCTTTGTCTCCTAGAAGAAAGGTGTATAGATATGGGTTTTTGTGCATTCTTTTTTGGATTTTTTCTTTTAGAAAATAAAAGAGATTTTTATTTTTTTGAATAAGAGTCATTGTCTTTATGTTTACTAAGTAGAAGATTTTCTTTCTTTTTAAATAGTCTTGGTAACTCCAAGAAGAGAAATTTTTCAACTCTGTTGGTTGGTAAAATTCTCCTGTTATTTGTACTTTGTCCCCTAAAGAGAATTTGTTTTCTTCATCGATTGTTCCTATTACTTTTTCTTTTGCTTTAACTTCGTATGTAGTTGCTGCTTCTTTTTCTGTTATTTTGGTAATGGTTCCTATCATAGTTGTTGTGTTTTCTGAATAGTAGGATGTCTCTTTTTGCAGTAAGCGTAGAAGAGTTAGAAGAGACGCTAATAAAAAGAAGAAGAGATAGAGCTTATCACACAGTAATATTTTCCTTAATTTGAGCAAATAAACTATCTCCTATTCCAGATACTTTTTTAATGTCTTCTATTGTTTGAAATGGTCCTACTGTTTCTCGGTAATTGATAATATCTTTGGCCTTTGCTTCGCCAATTCCTGATAATGTCATTAATTCATTTAGGGTTGCGGTATTGATATTTATCTTTGTTGATCCTGTTTGAGTATCTGAAATACAGGCATCATTTTTTAAAGAATTTTCATCTTTTTGAAGACATTTTTCTTGAAGATATTTTTCTTTTTCTCTTGTTTCTTCAAAGGAAGCTACTTCTTCTCTACTATAGATAATAATTACCATTTCGTCTTTGATTTTTTTACTTAAATTAATGACTGTTGTATCGGCATTTTCGGTTAAGCCTCCTGCTTTGTTGATGACATCAATTACTCTTGCATTTTTAGGCATTGTATAAATTCCTGGGGCCTTTACTTCTCCTTTGATATCCACTGAGTATTCTTCTTCCTCTTCTTTCTTCTTTTCTACTTTTTCTATTACTGGTTCTTCCTCTTCTTCGGTTACTTCTTCTCCCCTATCATAGAAAATGAAAGTGGCTCCTACTCCTAGAAGAAGTAGAATGCCAATTACTGATATTATAATTTGTTTTCGATAACGATATCCAAATGTCATATACTTCCCTCCAGTTGTATTATTCCAAAAAAAAAGAGAAATTCCTGTTTTCTCTGTCATTTTTTTAATTGTTTTACTTTTATCGTAGGTGGTTCTTCTGTTAGTTCTTCTTCAGAAGAGATTCCTTTGCGTACTTTACACATTAATCTTTTTTCAATACGGAAGAGGTCATCGGTTTCAATTCTTCCTCCTGCGGATTGAGCAGTTCCTCCTCCACCCATTTCTTTCATAATGGTTCCTACATCGACTCGTTTTCCACTTCTTGCGGAAATGTGAACAATTCCTTTGTCTACGTATCCTAGAGTGAAAGCGGCATCGATTCCTGTAAACTTCATCATTCTATCGGCTGCTTTGGCATAGTCTTCTTTTAAATAAATTTGAGTTGGTTTTTCTCTATTTAGAGAGAAAGATACTTGGATTGGATTTAAGAGAGATCTACTATATTTTTTGATTACGGTACCATGAACTATTAAATCACTAATTCGACAATAACTTTCAAATTCTTCTAAGAATAAGTTATTTACAAAGTCAATATCGGCTCCTCTTTTGATTAGTTTTTCGGCAATATCGTGTGTTTTATCGGTTGTATTTTGACGGAAACGATTGGTATCTAGACTGATTCCTGCCAGAAGATAGTTGGCTACTTCTTTTGGATATGGGGTTTTTGATAGATAAAGAATTCTTGCGACTAATTCACTTGCGCTAGATAATTGTCCTGAAATATAGGCATTTTTGGTTGGGATTGTGTCCTCTCCTTCGCTATGGTGGTCTAAGACAAATACGGTTTCTACACTTTCTAGAGAATCTCCTAGAGAAATCATACTCTTTTTATTCGTATCGGTTACAATAAGGATTGAGTATTTATCTTTTAGTTCTAAAAACTTACTTTTGGTTATAAAAGAGTATTTCTCTTTTTCATTCTCCATGATTTTTTTTACACCAGGTTCTATTTTTAATTCATCATCATCGACTACAATATGAACTTCTTTTCCATACTTTTCTGCTAAAACAGAAAGACCTATGGCAGAGCCAATGGAATCAAAATCTGGATTGTTATGACCCACAATAAATACCTTAGAACATTTTTGGATTCTGCTTTCTAATTTTCGTTGCAGTTCTTTTGGACTTTCTAGCACTTTTTCATCACCCGATTTCTTTTCGTAATATTGTACCATACTTTTTCTTTCTTTTCAAAAAAAAGAAAGTTCTTAGACTTTCTTTAGTTCTTCATAGACTCTTTCTTCTAACTCTTTTATTAAATTCTCTTTTATCCAATGACTCTCTTCTTCTTTTTCTTTTTGCGATATCACTTTTTCTTTCCACTTTTTTAATCGCTCTTTTGAAATATTTAAAATATCATAAGAAGACTCTTCTTTTTGTAAGATTTCTTTTACTTCTTCCCATTCTTGAAAGTGATACTTATCCATATCTTCTCTCATTTCTTCGTGAGTGTTTTTATATCCCATCTCTTTTTGAATTTCTTCTCTTACTTGGTCATAGAAAAAGTCATCATATACAATATCTGTTAATAGGTGAATATAGTAACCTAAGATAAAATCTTTGGGATAATGGGTCTTTTCTTGGTCGTAAAACTTTTTGATTTTCTTACGCCAAACAACTCTATCTCCATCTCTTTCATGTGCCATCCAACGTTCTTCTCTTGGGGCAAAACCCTCTAGGTTAGGAGCGTCTGGTGCCAACAGTCCTAAAAAATAGTCATAACTGTATACTCCTATTTTTTTCGATAAATCATATCCTACTTTTTCATGTATTTTACAGTTAGGCATTTTTACCACTCTTTTCTTTGATTAATCCATTATCAATACTTACTCTTTGTACAATTGTTAAAGCCGCAATTAAACAAATCGTGAAACTTCCTCCATAACTCATAAATGGTAGAGGAACTCCTGTCATTGGGATTAACCCCATGATTCCTAATAAGTTAATCGCAATATGTAAGAAGATGTATGTCGCTATTCCATAACAGAGGATTGCTCCTCGGTTGGTTGGTGACCTCCTTCCAATTACTAAGATTCTCCAGAGAACGACGATATAGAGAATAATAATAATGATTCCCGTTACAATTCCTAATTCTTCTACAATAATTGCGAAAATAAAATCGGTATAGGGTTCTGGTAAATATAAATATTTTTGAGTAGAGTTACCAAGACCTACTCCAAATAATCCTCCATTATTCATCGCAATATAACAATTACATACTTGGTTTCCATTTTCTAGAATTTTATCACATGGGTTTTTAATATCGAGACGTTCTTGTTGTTCTTCACTTAGAATATTTTTCCCCATGCCAAAGATGGTAAACATACCTAGAGTTACTACAGACATTCCAATAAACAATACTTTTAATTTGATTTCTTTTGACATAGGGATTGCGAAAAAGATAATCGCTACAATTGCAGAATAAATAATCGTTGTTCCTAAGTCTGGTTGTACAAAAATAAGTCCTGCAATGGCGATACAGATTCCAATTGGAAATAAGCATTTTAACCAACCATTTAATTTGTTTTTATTTTTTTCATAGTACTCTGCTAAAAAGACAATGGTAATTATTTTGATAAACTCTGATGGCTGTATGGTAATAGGTCCTATAGCAAACCAAGATCTTGCTTTGTTTCTTACACTACCATAGACAAATAAGGCAACTAAGGCAGCTATATTTCCAAGGAGTAAAAGATAAGATGATTTTCCATAGACATTTGTATTAAAGGCAATCATTACAAAGAATAAAATGACTCCTGCTCCTAGGAAGGCAGCTTGACGAATAAAATAGTTATAGGGACTATCTGCTTTCATATAGGCAGATACATTGGACGCTGAAAAAATCATAACCAAACCGATTATGAATAATAATATGGTTACTGTTAATAAGATTTTATCTAAGTATTTTAGTTTCTTTCCCATACCCTATATCCTTCCATTATCAATATATCATATTTTCTACTTTCTCTAAAGTTTTCCCGTCTTTTTTACTCACATAAAATGTAAAGTAACATAGCATATATTAGAAAAGGAGGAAGACTATGTATTATTATGGTAGCGGACAATCTTGTTGTCCAAATCAAACCACTTCTTATTGCTGCCCTACTACGAATCAAGGAAATGGGTATGCAATTGTTTTAGTCTTATTTATTTTACTCGTCATCATTATTGGATGCCGAGGTCAAGTACCTGGTCAAAACTAAAAGAATGAGAAATCATTCTTTTCTTTTTATCTCTTTTTTGTTAAAATAGTTATGTTGAGGTGGTCGCCATGTTATATACAAAAGATATTTTAGATGAGAGTAATCCTAAATTACGTCAAATTAGTAAAGAGGTTACTTTTCCCCTTACTAAAGAAGATCGAGATACGATTGATTTAATGATTCAGTATTTACATGATAGTCAAATTGAGGAGTTATCAGAAAAATATCAATTGCGTCCTGGAATGGGGCTTTCTGCTATTCAACTTGGAATTGCGAAAAGATACTTTGTTGTTGTCTATGAACTTTCTAGTCCAGAAGATAAGGAAAAGGAATTTGAAACTTACATTTTAATTAATCCTAAGATTATTAGTAATTCTATGGAGCAGATTTATGTAGAAGAAGGAGAAGGTTGTTTATCTGTTAATCGACCAGTTGAGGGAATTGTTCCAAGATATGCAAGAGTTACTATGGAAGCTTATGATTTAGATGGTAATAAAATTCATGTTCGAGCAAGAGAAGATTTATCTGTTTGTTTTCAACATGAACTCGATCATTTAAATGGAATTTTATTTATTGATCATATTGATCCTAAAAATATTTATAAAGGAAAAGACCAGATGAGAGCCATCTAGTCTTTTTTTATACTGCATTTTGTGCTTCTTCTAATTTTACACTTACTAGTTTGGATACTCCAGACTCTTGCATGGTAATTCCATATAGAGTATTGGCATATTCCATTGTTTTCTTTTTATGAGTAATAATTAAGAATTGCGTTTTGTCTTTATAGTGCTCTAGATATTTTCCAAACTGAGATACATTTGCTTCATCTAGGGCTGCTTCTACTTCATCAAATAGACAGAATGGTGTTGTTCTGACATTTAGAATGGCAAATAGAAGACTGATGGCGGTTAGTGTTTTTTCTCCACCGGATAGTAATGTAATTGTCGTTAGTTTCTTTCCTGGAGGAGATGCTACGATATCGATGCCTGTATTTAGTAAGTCTTCTGGGTCTGTCATTTTTAGGTCCGCATGACCTCCTTTAAAGAGTTCTTTAAAGACATTTTGAAACTCGATACGAATTTTTTCGAATGTTGTTTGGAACTCTTCTTTCATGACATCATCCATTTCATTCATGATTTCTAAAAGCGTATTTTCAGCATTTAGAAGATCTTCTCTTTGTTTGGTTAAGAATTCATACCTTGTGTTTACTCTTTCATACTCTTCTATGGCATCTAAATTTACCATACCAATTCGTTTGATGTTTGCTCGATAGGTATTTACTTTCTTTCTTGCTTCTTCTTCTTCGATATCTAGTACGTAATTTTCTTTTGCTTTTTCATAGGTTAATTCATACTCGGTTGCTAAAGTCGATAACATACTATCTAATTTTACATCGTCACGATTCATTTTAATCTCTAATTCACGAGATGTTTTTTCTAATTGATGGAGACGATCTCTATTTCCTTTTTCAATGGCTTGTTCTTCTTCCATCTTTTGCTTTAGACGATCAATTTCTTTGGTAAGAGACTCGATGTGTAATTCAATTTGTTCTTTTAGAGCTGTTTTTTCATGGAACTCTTTGATTAGTTCTCTTTCTTTTTCACTGATTGAATTATTTTGAATCGATTCTAAAGACTCTAATTCTTTTTCTAGTCTTCTGCTATCTTCTTCTACTTCTTGTTGTTCTTTTGTTTTTCTTTCTAATTTTTCTTTGATTTCTACTTTTTCTTTGGAAATATTAAAATAGTCTTCTTCCGATTTTCTAATTTCTGTCTCTAATGTTTCTAATTCTTGTCCAATTTCTTGTTCTTCTTGTTTTAATAGATTTGCGGTTTCTTCTAAATGTTTTAATTCTTGATTCAGGATTACTACACTTTTTGTTTGATTGAGAGATCCTCCTGTTAGAGATCCCCCTACGTTTACGACGTCTCCTTCTAATGTTACGATTTTATATCTTGCTTTGATTAGGTGTGAGAGTCTTGTTGCGGCATCCATTGTGGTTGCGACTACCACATTTCCTAATTGATTTCTAATAACCGATGTATATTCTTTGTTGTATGTAATTAAATCGGATAAAACGCCTAAGTAGTCTACACTATTTTTTAAGAGATCAATGCTTTCTTTTTCAATAAATCTTTCTTTGATGATAGATAATGGGAAGAAAGTTGCTCTTCCTAAGTGATTGTCTTTTAAGAAGGTAATTGCTCTTTTAGCAGAATCTTCATCTTTGGTAATGATATAGTTCTTACAAGATGAGATTGCTGTATTAAGTGCTTTTGTGTATTTTTCTTCACAGTCTACTACATTGCCAATGGTATTATAAATTCCTGTTAGAGAAGAGTTCTTTAATACTTTTCGAACACTATTTGGCATATCCATTCCTTGTTCTATTTCTATTCGAATACCATCTGCTTTATGACTGATAGAGATATATTCTTGATTGTGTTTAGAGTAGTCACTTAATAAAAGATTCTTTTTGGATTTTAACCCTTGAGTCTTTTTCTCAAGAGTCGTTTCTTCTTTTTCCATTCGAAGCATTTCTTTTTCTAATTCTTCTCGGTCACTTTTTAAAACTTGTTTTTCTGCTTCTTTCTTTTCTTTTTTTTCGATACTCTTACGAATCTCTTCTTTGATTTCCTCTTCTTCTTTGGTTGTCTTACTCTTTTCTTTTAATAAATTCTTTTCTCCTTCAATTCTTGTTCTTTCTTCTGTTACTTGAAGAAGTTGTCTATTATACTCTCTTTTTTCTTGTTCTAAACGATCTAGAGTATTACTATCTTCTAGGGAGGATGCATCTTTTTTGCTTGCTTCATTGGAAATGGTTACAATCTCGTTATCAATTTTTTCTTTTTTTCGTTTATCGTTTTCATTTTCATTATGAATATTTTCAATATCATAGGCAAGTAATGCTACTTCATACTGGTCTAGCCCTTTTTTATTTTCTAAATATTCTTTTGCTTTTTCACTTTGTTCTTTTAATGGCATCACTTGTATTTCTAACTCATTAATAATATCATTTACTCTATCTAGGTTATTATGAGTTCTATCTAGTTTTCTTAGGGCTTCTTCTTTTCTTTTTTTGTATTTTAAAATACCAGATGCTTCTTCAAAGATTACTCTTCTATCTTGTGAGGAGTTCGATAAGATTTTATCGACTTCTCCTTGAGAAATAATATTAAAAGATTCTTTTCCCATACCAGTATCTAATAATAAGTTACTAATATCTTTTAAACGACATTTTTCATTATTTAAATAGTACTCATTTTCTCCACTACGATAGACTCTACGTTTAATAGATAGTTCTGTATAAGGTACGTTTAGAAAATGGTCACTATTATCAAAAAGCAATTCTACGGATGCAACATTTAGGGGATTTCTACTCTTACTTCCTGAGAAGATGATATCTGACATAGAGCCATCTCCACGAAGAGATTTTACAGATTGTTCTCCTAATACCCAACGAACAGCATCTACTACATTACTTTTTCCAGAACCATTTGGTCCTACAATACAGGTTATTTTGCCATCTAAGTTTAATTCTATTTTATCAGCGAAGGATTTAAACCCACTTGCGATAATTCCTTTTAAGTACATACTCTTCACCCTATTCAAGATTATACACTAGATTCTTTATTTTCACAAATAAAACAAGGAAAAAGATAGGTTATTTTTCAGATAGTAGTTGTTCTACTGTTTTTAGGGTATAGCCTCTTTGCTCTAGGTATTCGATTCCTGCGATTAGTTCTTCTCTAGAATCTTTTTCATAGGAAATTCCTAAAATCATCCCATTTTCTAAATTGTTTTTGATTGCTTGATAGTAATTTTCTTCTATGATTTTAGGTTTTAAGGTATGTTTTTTTTCTTTTTTACAGGAATTTAGGAGATTTTTGTTTTCTTTTTCGGTAATACAATACTTGGTTTTTCTTTTGGTAATGGACTCTAAATATAGAGAGGAACTTTTTAGAAGAGAAGGATCTGTTTTTTCTTGAAAGGAAGCAATTTCAAACTCGATATTTTTATTTTCTTTTAATTCATTTATTTTCTTTTCTATTATGGATCCATCTAGAAAGATTGTTCCTTCTACTTCTTTTTTCTTTAAGACTTCTACTACGGAAGAAAAATCTTCTTCTTTTTTGGGAAGAAAGATTAAAGATACTTCTCTTTTCTTTGCATTTGCCTTTTCGATATAAAAGTCATAATAGTCTTCTGTTGAGATATCGGGTTTGGATGGTTCTAATACCGTTAAGGATTCATTATAAGACCCATATTTTTTCATATGAGAAAAACTTTTGGATACATTAATTTCTACTCCATAGATTCCTGGAATAACGGTTTCTTTTTCAAATGTTGCATTGACTGCTTTTACTTCATACTTTTCTTTTGATTTTAGTATTTTTTGCATGATAGGGTCTTTTTGTTTTGTGTATTCAATTCCAATATTTGTAAGATACATACTGATTAATAATAAGAAAATCATTCCTATATGGTTTCTTAATCTTTTCATAGTTCACCTAATTCAGTGTATGAAAAAAGAAATTCTTTTATGAATTTCCTTTTAATCTTGCATTCTTTTTAATATAGATGATTCCTAAACCGATAATGGAGATTCCTGTTATCATCCATAAGGCACCACTACTTGCAGTATCAGGAGAATCTACTACTAAATTTTCTTCTGCTTGGTCTTCTTGTTCATCGTCTAGGGGAACTAAAGATTCATCTTCTTGTTCTTCTTGGTCTTCTTCTTTTTCTACTTTACTAATTCCTGGTTCATAACCACTTTCTTGGTTCTTTTTTGGAGTGGAGCTATTGCTTGCGAGGTTCGTAAGTAAAATAATGATTAATACAACAATCACTCCTAGGATTATCCACTTGATTGCGCTTCTTAAAAAGTCCATCTTATCCCTCCGTTTCTTAATTGTTTTTTATTCTAACACATTTTATTTAAAATTGCAAAAAGAAGAGAAATTATTTCTTCTCTTCTTGATCTTCTTGTTTTTTCTTCTTTTCTTTTGGTGCTGGAAGTGCTTCTTTTCTTGAGAAGTTTTGTCTTCCTTTTTTATCCATACCTAGTGCTTTTACTAAGATTTCATCGCCAACAGATACAACATCACTTGCTTTTTCTACTCTTTCATGTGCAAGTTGAGATACGTGTACCATTCCTTCACAACCAGGCCATAATTGTACAAAGCAACCAAAGTCTTCTACTTTTACAACTTTTGCTTCATAGACTTTTCCTACTTCTACTTCTCTGACGATTTCTTCAATCATTTGACGAGTCTTGGCAATGATGTCTTTATCAGAGTGGTAGATGATTACTCTACCATCGTCTTCTAATTCTACTTTTACGGCATTGACATTGGTTACTTCTGTTACATTGGATGCTTCACAAATAATCTTTGTGATCATTTCTCCACCTTTACCAATGACATCTTTAATCTTTGCTGGATTAATCATAAAGGTTTCCATCTTAGGTGCATACTTAGATACTTCTTTACGAGGTTCTTTAATTTGTTTTTTAATGACTTTTAAGATTTCCATTCTTGCTTTCTTTGCTTGAGCAAGAGCTTCTTTTAAGATTTGTTCGGTAATTCCACTAATCTTAATATCCATTTGTAGAGCGGTAATTCCTTCTTCTGTACCAGCTACTTTAAAGTCCATATCTCCAAGATGGTCTTCCATTCCTTGGATATCTGTTAAGATTGTATAATCATCTTCATGAGTAATTAGACCCATAGCAATTCCGGCAACTGGTGCTTTGATAGGAACTCCGGCAGCCATTAAGGACATACATCCTGCACAAATACTTGCTTGAGAAGATGATCCATTGGATTCTAGAATTTCGGATACTACACGGATGGTGTATGGGAATTCTTCTTCTGATGGAATTACTTGAGCTAGGGCTTTTTCTCCTAAGGCACCATGTCCAATTTCACGACGTCCTGGAGCACCGTATCTTCCCGTTTCTCCTACTGAGAATTGTGGGAAGTTATAATGTAACATAAATCTTTTTTGATCTTCTAGTCCAAGTCCATCAATAATTTGATGTTCATTTAGAGCACCAAGAGTTGTGATACTTAATGCTTGAGTTTCTCCACGAGTAAATAAGGCAGAACCATGAGTTCTTGGAAGAAGGTCAATATCTGTTGATAAAGGTCTAATTTCATCCATTTTTCTTCCATCTGCACGTTTATGTTCTTTTACTACAATGCTTCTAAATAATTGATATTCAATGTCAGAGACTACCATTTGTGCTTTTACAAGAAGTTCTTGTAATTCTTCTTCCTTCATGGTATCTTCATTTTCTTTGATCATTAAATCGTTAATTTCTTCTTTGATGGCATCGATAGCAGCATATTTTTCTAATTTATCTTTAATACGAAGTGCTTTATCCATTTTCTTGGTAATTAATGAAGAAATTCTTTCTACTAATTCTTTTTCTGGAGTAAGAGTTTCATATTCCATCTTCTCTTCGCCAATTTCTTTGATGATTTTTTCTTCAAATTTAATTAATTCTTTAATGGCTTTGTGTCCAAACATTAAGGCTTCTAACATAACATCTTCTGATACTTGTTTGGCACTTGATTCTACCATGTTAATGGCATCTTTTGTTCCGGCAACCGTTAATTCTAATTCTGATAATTCACATTCTTCTGGAGTTGGGTTAATGATAAACTTTCCATCTACCCTACCTACTTTTACTCCGGCAATTGGTCCATTAAATGGAATCTTTGAAATGGATACTGCTAGAGAGGATGCCAACATCGCTGTTAATTCTGGAGAACAATCTTGATCTACGGATAATACTGTAGAAATGATTTGTACTTCATTCTTAAATCCTTCTGGGAATAGTGGACGCATTGGACGGTCAATCATACGAGCAGCAAGTGTTGCAGATTCACTTGGACGTCCTTCTCTTTTAATAAATCCTCCTGGAATCTTTCCAACAGAATATAGTTTTTCTTGATAGTTTACTGTTAGTGGAAAAAAGTCACTTAATAAGTTTACCGTTTTTGATACTACTGCTGCCGTTAAGATAACTGTATCATTATAACGAACTAAAACAGCACCATCTGCTTGTTTCGCAAGTTCTCCGTGTTCTACTACAATCTTTCTACCATAGAAATCTAATTCAAATACTTTCTTTTTCATAAATACCTCTTTCTCAAAAAAAATAGACACTAAAAAATGTGTCTACTTTCTTAAACCTAATTTTTTAATAACTTCACGATAACTTTGAATATCTTTCTTAGCTAAGTATTGTAACATATTTCTACGTTGTCCTACTTTTTTAAGAAGTCCTCTACGTGAATGATAATCGTGAGTGTGAACTTTTAAATGTTCTGTTAATTCCTCGATTTCTTTTGAAAGAATTGCGATTTGAACTTCTGCAGAACCAGTATCGTTTGCACTCTTGGCAAATTCTTTAATAATTGCTTGTTTCGTTTCTTTTGATAATGCCATTCTAACACTTCCTTTCTTTTCTATTCACCAGAATCTAAGTAAAAAGTCGGAAATTCTTTTAACCTAGAATCGGTAAGCAATATGTATTATACTATTTTTTTTTTCTTTTGGCAAGTTATTTTGTATAGGACATTTGTTCTTTCATTGGTTGAGCATAAAACAACACCAAATACTCTGCATAATCTTCGTTCGATTCACCTGCTTTTCTTGGTCTTGGTACAGCAGAGTCTTCTACTTTTTCTTCTTTATTCGGAAAGATTTTACTATAGTGTTGCTCTAGATAAGCGGTATATTCTTCATCCGTTTCATAGATTCCTCTTGGACGAGGTTTTTCATATACTACTTCTTTTGGTTCTTCTTCCTCTGATTTAAATAAGCTATCATAGTATCCTTCTAAGTAAGAGACATAGTGTTCTTCACTTTCTTCTGGTCTTCTTTCTCTTGGTTTTTGATAAGATGTTCCTGGTATTTTGTCATCTTCTTCGATAGAGGAATCGGTTTCTCCTAATACTGGTTTTTGGAATTGAATACTTGTATATTTAATGGAATATGGAGCATATTCATTGGTTGAGTTTTCAATAATATTAATTGCTTGAGAAGTGGTAATTTCATAGATTGTTTCTTCTCCTAGAGAAATACGTGTATATGGTTCTGGTAATTCAAAACGATCTAATACTTCTTTTGTTACAAAGGCTCTTCCTGAATCTTCTACATCTCGATAGATTACGATTTCTGTTGTAGCAGGTGTCTCATCCTTTTTGGCTTGTTGATACGTATCATTTAATTCATTTTCAAAGTCAAATGTTTGGAATTGAAAGTGGTATGGATTAGACGTATTATTGGCATGTTCGATAATATAGATTGCCTCTTGTGCCTTAATTTCATAGATACGTTGTCCATCTTCTAATACTAATTTATATGGTGGAATACTAATATGAAATTCTCTTAACACTTCTTCTGTTACAAAGGTTCTTCCTAAATCATCTTTATCTCGATAAATGACTACTTGGTCAATATCTGGTTTTTCTCTTTCTTCTTCTACTATTTCAAATTCTTCTAATTTTTCTTCATTCTCAGCCATATTTTTTCTCTCCTCATATCTTCTATAAAGTATTGTATCATAAAATGTGTCTAGATATCTACTATATTCTTTAAAATCTTCATCCTTTTTTCTTTTGTTGCTTGCAAGAGAGCAAAATCTTTATTGTACTTTCTCTATTCTGTATTTAAGGATATCCTTGTTGAAATTATCATTGATTGGGAAATTCTAAAGAGGTTTTTCTCTCTTTGCAAGAAGTTTATTTTGTGATATTTTATATTTGGTGAGAATTATGAAAAGAGAAGAAAATCGAGGTTTGGTTATTGGAAAAAACATTTTTGCTTTTTTCTTATTTTTGTTTGGTGCTTACTTTCAATATATACCGATTCGACTTTTTTCGATTTCTAGAGAGCAATTACTACAGAATGAAAGACTTAGTATTTTATTATCGGTATTTTCTAGTATTGTTATTCTTTTTTGTTATTTACTCCTTTACCGAAAGGAGCTCATTCGGGAAGCGCAAATCTTCTTTAAAAATTGGCGGGATCATTTAGATGTTGGGTTTGCTTGTTGGATCTCTGGCCTTATTATTATGTTTCTTTCTAATTTGATTTTGGTTAGTGTTTTTCATTCTGGTGGAGCGAACAACGAAAATGCTATCAGAGAGATGACAGAAGTCTTTCCTCTTATGATGGGGTTAGATGCTTGTCTTCTTGCTCCTATTGTGGAAGAGATTGCTTTTCGTAAGACTCTTAAAAATATTTTTCAAAAACCTGTACTTTTTATTTTCTTTTCCTTCTTATTCTTTGGAGGAGCACATGTTTTAGGAATGGCACAAAACTTTGTTGATCTTTTATATATCATTCCTTATGGTGCTTTAGGAGCCACATTTGCTTATGCTTATTGGAAGACCGATACGGTTTTTACTTCTATTAGTTTTCACATGATTCATAATACCATTACCTTTCTTCTTACTACTTTTCTTTTCTAACAAAAAAACCAGATTTCTCTGGTTTTCTTTATTTGCTATTTGTAAATCTCTTTTTAAGAGTATATCCAAGTCCTAACGTTGAGATTGCTATTAAACTAAGATATAGTGTTAAGTTAATATCTGCTGTTTCTGCATTTGGTTCTTCTCTTCTTTCAATACTCTCTTCATAGACTTTTATGGCTGCTTCTCTATCTTCTTCTACAAATTTAGCAGATTCTTCTACTGCACCACTTGCATCTGGATCAATCGTTAATTCTACATTTTTAGCATGAAGATTTACATAAACCGTTTGAGCAGAATCCTCTTCTGTTTCACCATTCCAATAAATCTTAATTTCTTTTGTAATCACAGCGTCTTCTCCCGTTGCAGCTACTGCTTCTTTCAATTCATCTGCTTTGAATGGAATCCATAATGTATAATCATCTTCTTGTCCATCTTTTACTGCTGGTGTACATGCTGAGGTTCCAATCTTCCAACAAGCGTTGTCTGCAGAAGGTAATGCTGTAGGAGCTTTTACACCAATTCCAAACCAAGTTGCATCATCATAACCCTCTGGTCTACTTTCTCCACCTTTTTCTCTATCAATTACCATTAATTCATTTTCTTCTATTTCGAATGTCGTAGTAACGTTGTTATCTTTTGAATCTCCCGTTACTGTTTGATATCCAGCTACTGTGTACCCTGTTTCTGTAATATCTTTTACACTATTAAATTCTAGATCTAGTGCGTATACATTCGTTACTGTAAATATTCCTGTAAGGAATGCTGTTGCAAATAAAAATTTTTTCTTCATAATTCTTCTATCTGACTTATCAGATATCCTCCTCTATTATCATTCTATCTAACTTTTCTGAAAAGGTCAATTCTTTTTGTTCTTCCTCTTTCTCTTTTCGCAAGTATGTTATAATAAATCTAGATAGGAGGGATTTCATGGCAATCAAAAAAAGAATTCGATTGAAGAAGAGCATTCAAAAAAATATGGTCTTTCTTTTTTGGACTACTCTCTTTACCTCTTGTCTTATTTTTTCTTGTTTTCAAATCTCTTCCTGGATGCGCGATAATCATGAAATTAAAAAAATCAATGAAGATCTTCATGATGAAATTGAAGTTGTACAAAATGTGGAAGAAGGAGATTTGGTTGATGAGAATATAGAACCAAGTGACTACTGGTATTATATTGGGATTCCTTTTTATGAAGTTTCTTTTCAAGAATTATCTCAAAAGAATTCAGATACCGTTGCTTTTATTCATATGGAAAATACTAATATTAATTATCCTGTTGTTCAATCAAAGGATAATGATTATTATTTGCATCATGCTTTTGATCATAGTAAAAATGAAGCTGGTTGGGTTTTTTTAGATTATCGAAATTCTCTTACGGAATTGGATGATAATACAATTATTTATGGACATGGTAGACTTGATCAAACTGTTTTTGGTTCGTTAAAGAATGTTCTTACTGAGAGATGGCAACAAAATAGAGATAATTATTTTATTTGGATATCGACTCCTACTGAAAATATGGTATTTCAAATTTTTTCTATTTATACCATTTCAAAGGAAAGTTATTATATTTCTACTCATTTTTCTTCCAATCAAGAAAAGCAGTCCTGGTTAGATACTATGAAGGGGAGAAATATTTCCCCTATTGATGTTCCTGTTTCTTTAGAAAATCATATTCTAACGCTATCTACCTGTCAAAATAACAATGGCGGAAGAATTGTGGTACAGGCAAAACTGATTAAAAAACAAGCAAGATAAAAAGACATTTTTTAAATGCCTTTTTTTATTCTTTTTTCTATGTATGAGATTGGGATACAAATTAAACATTCGATTCCTATTGTGATAAAGTATTTTGTCCAGTATCCATCTTGAATGACTAAATTTAAATACATTAATGTATAAATCATATAGTAAATTAAAATGGAAAAAATATAATTTAATAAGATTAAGATATAGGGACTTTTGGTATTGTTTAGTAAAAATTCAAATATCATTAAGTTTACAAATTGACTTACTACATAGGCACAAAATTCTCCCGTTAGACTCGATAAGATTAATCCTTTTCCTAGGGCAAAAGCCATCGTTACCATAAAACTTATGGAAATTACTGCAGAAATACAAATTCCTGCAATTGCTTTTTTATAATCATATTTTTTACAGATATAGTTTGATAAAAAATAGATACCTGGGATTAAGAATACATTATAACCAATGTAACTTCCCATTAGGACAAATTTATAACTTTTTACAGATTGAATTAAAATAGCAAGGGTTGTTAATAATAGGATATATATCCAGCAATCATCATAACTTTCTTTTAATTGTTTCTTCACAGGAAACACCTCTTCTACTTTTTATTCTTTTGCGTTTATTTCTTTTATCATCTGATCGATATGTTCTCCGTAATCGATAGATGTATCATATATAAATCTTAATTCTGGGGTGTGTCTTACTTCTACTTTTTCTGCTAATTTCATACGGATAAAAGGAGATGCCTTTTCTAAGGCTTTTTTTGTGGAATCTTTTTTTGTTGCATCTAAGACTGTGTAATATACTTTGGCAAAGCTTAAATCATTCGTTACTTCTACGCCTGTAATCGTTACAAATTTAATTTCTTCATCTTTTACTTCTCTCATTAAAATTGTACTAATGGCTTCCTGGTAGTTATGATTTAATCTTTGTATTTTTAAACTTGCCATAGAGATTTCTCCTTCTTTATTTTTTTCTTTCTACTAGTTCGTATCCTTCGATGATGTCTCCTTCTTTATAATCTTGACAATTTTCTAGAGTCATACCACAATCCATATCTTTCTTTACTTCTTTTACTTGGTCTTTCTCATGTTGTAGAGTATTGATTGCTCCATTATAGACTACTATATCATCACGAATAATACGAGCTTTTAAATTGCTTCTTATGGTTCCACTTGTAACATGGCATCCTGCGATTAAGCCAATCTTTGAATATTTAAAGATTTGTCTTATCTCTGCTGTTCCTACTACTTTTTCATCATATTCTGGTTCTAACATACCTTTCATGGCTTTTTCTACATCTTCTACTACTTTGTAGATAATATCGTAGGTTTTGATTTCTATTCCATATTGTTTTGCAGTATCCATCGTAGAAGTGTTTCCTCTTACATTAAATCCTATAATAATGGCATGAGAGGCAGATGCTAAAACGACATCACTTTCGGTAATGGCTCCTACTCCTCCACGGATTACAGATACTTTTACGCCTTCCACATCAATTTTTTCTAAGGCATTCTTTACGGCTTCTAGAGAACCATTTACATCTGCTTTTAGAATAATATTGATTTCTTTTGCTCCACTTTGAATTCTTCCAAATAAATCTTCTAGTGTCATTCCACTTAAATTTTTATCTTCTTTTTTATTTCTCATTTGTCTTTCGTGGGCAATTTCTTTGGCTTGTTTTTCGGATTCAAATGCCATGAATTTGTCTCCAGCACTTGGTACTTCTGAGATTCCTGTTACTTCTACTGGAGTAGATGGTTTTGCTTCTACTACGTTGTTTCCTTTATCATCTTTTAGGGTTCTAACTTTTCCATAGTAGTTTCCAATTACAATTGGGTCTCCTAAACGTAGGGTTCCATTTTGAATTAGTAAGGTTACTACAGAACCTACTTTACTATCTTTTCTAGATTCTACTACGGTTCCTGTTGCGTAACGATTTGGATTTGCTTTAAATTCTTGCATTTCTGCCACTAATAAAATATTTTCTAATAATTCATCGATTCCTTGTCCTGTTTTAGCAGAGATTTTATTGACAATGGTATTTCCTCCCCATTCTTCTGGAGTTAATCCATTTTCTACTAAGGCAGACATAATACGATCGATGTTTGCTTCTGGTTTATCAATTTTATTAATTGCAACAATGATAGGTACTCCTGCAGCTTTTGCATGATCAATGGCTTCTACTGTTTGTGGCATGATTCCATCATCTGCTGCCACAATAATGATAACAATATCTGTAATACTTGCTCCACGAGCTCTCATTTCCGTGAATGCTTCGTGTCCTGGGGTATCAATAAAGGTGATCGTTTTGCCATTGCATTTTACGGAATATGCACCAATTGCTTGGGTAATTCCTCCTGCTTCGCTTCCTACAACATCGGTATTTCGAATGGCATCTAGAAGTGTTGTCTTTCCATGATCAACATGTCCCATAATCGTTACGACTGGTGGACGCTCTTCTAAGTCTTCTGCACGATCTTCTATTTGATAATTTTCAAAATTCGAAATATCTCTCGTTTCTTCTTTCTTTAATGTCTTATTATATTCGGATGCGACAATTTCTGCAGAATCATAGTCTACTGTTTGGTTTACGCTTGCCATTACTCCAAGTCCCATTAGTTTTTTTACCAATTCGATAGGAGCTACTCCTAGTTCTTCTGCAAGAGTCGTTACTGTCATATCATTTTTATATAAAATAACATTTTCATCTTTTGGTGATTCGTTACTTTGTAGTTTTTCTCTATGTTTATAGATTTTCTTTCTTTCTTTTAAGAATTCTTTTTTGTTATTTTCTTGTTTTTGAGAATTCTTTGATTTTACTTTGGTGAAGGAAGTTGTTTCTAAATCAATTCTTGTAGAGATTGCTAGTTCTTCTGCTTTATCTTCTACTTCTTCTTCTAATCTTTTTTCTTCTAAATCATCTGAACCGCCTGTTCCACTTACTTCCTCTTCTTGTAATTCATTATCTAATAATGTAATACTTACATCATCTAATAATGAGTTTTCATCTTGATAAACAATACCTACTTTATCACATAATGCTTCAATTTCTTCTACTGATTTTCCGACATCTAATGCATAATCTTCTAAAGTCATCATGATGACTCACCTCACTTTTCTATTATATTTTTTATTTCTTCATAGACTCTATCCTCTATCTTGCACTCCAATTTTTTTTCTAAGATTTGGGTTTTCTTTGCTTGTTCTAAAACCGCTAAATCTTTTTTAATATATGCACCTCTACCATTTAACTTTCCTGTTTCATCTACAAATACTTCGCCCTCTTTATTTCTTACGATACGAAGTAGTTCTTTTTTTGGAAGAGATTCTTTGGTAACGACACATGTTCTTAAAGGGATCTTTTTTTGTTTCATAGATTTCCTCTAACGAAAGTTAATTCCTGCTTCTCTTGCTTGTTCTGTTGTTTTAATATCAATCTTTTTAAACTTTGTTAAACGAGTTGCAAGACGAGCATTTTGTCCTTTCTTACCGATTGCTAAAGAGAAGTTATCTCCATCGGCAATTACCATTGCTTCTAATTTCTTAGGATCGGTAATGGCTACTGTTAAGTCTTTTGCTGGACTTAAGGCATTTTCTATAAAGACAGCAGGGTCTGAGTCATATTTTACAACGTCTAATTTTTCTCCATGTAATTCATTAATGATTCTTGCGATACGAGAACCTTTTTCTCCAATACAAGCTCCAATTGGATCTACACTTGGATTTTCTGAATAAACTGCTACTTTACTTCTGTTTCCAGGATCTCTTGCTACACTATAAATCATTACGGTACCATCATTAATTTCTGGTATTTCTAATTCAAATAATCTTTTTACAAAGCCATAATGGGTACGACTTAAAAGGATTAACATGTTTTTTCCATTGTTATCTACTTTAGATACATAAACTTTGATTTGAGAACCCATTTCGATTTTTTCTCCAGGAATACAATCTTTTTTTGGTAAGATTCCATTGGTTCTACCTAAGTCAATGAAATAGTTATCGGTATCTTCTAGAGCAACAGTTCCTACTAGTAATTCATCTTGTTTATCTCCATATTCTGCCATAATACTATTTCTTTCAGCTTCTCTTATTTTTTGCATAACAACTTGTTTTGCAGTAGAAGTTGCTACTCTACCAAAGTCTTTTGGAGTTACTTCTGTATCAATTGTGTCTCCAATTTCTAATGTTTTATCTATCTTCTTGGCATCTGATAATTTGATTTCTGTTTCTGGATTGAAGAAAGAAATTTCTTTTTCTGGTTCTTTTTCTTCTTCCTCTTCTGTCTCTACCCCTTCTTCTGGTTCTTCTTGTTCTTCTTGTTTGGTGTCTAAGTCTTCATCTTCTGCATATCTTTCGAAGATGGCATCTTCATATTCTTCTTTTGTCATCTTGTCATCTTCTACTACTGTTAAGAATGAATATACTTTGATTTCTCCTGTTTCTCGATCAAAAAGAACTCTTACATTTGTTTTGGAATTAAAATTCTTTTTGTAGGCAGAAGTTAATGCTAATTCCATTGCACTATATACGACTTCTGGATCGATGTCTTTTTCTTTGACAATATTGTCTAAGGCTGCTTTAAATTCTTTTCCGTTCATTTTCCTATTCTCCCTTCTCTTTTGAATAAATGTCTAGTTCATCGGCATCTTGCAATAAACTTTCATTGGCATCCATCTTTTTATTGATTATTCTTGAGGCTTCTGTAATTTTGTTTAAATCAATTACTTCTTCACTGTCTAATACAATATTCATGATTTTTTTGCCTTCTTCTGTACTTAAAAAGGCATCATCTACATAAACATTTAAGTCCTTGATGTCATCATTTACTAAGCTTGCTACTGCATCTTTCATAGTTCACCTCCAATAAACAATAAGAGTGGGATCTTTCTTTCCCACTCCTTTCTGTTTGTATTATAACACATATTTTTGTTTTTACAAAGATTTTTTTAATATGTTTTATCTTGTTGTGCTTTTAAATCTTTTAATTCGGCTTTTGTGATGAATTTTGGTACAACCAATTCATCGGTTAGGGCATAAAGTCCATCCTCTAGTCGAACAATTGCTTCTTCATTTAAACGGAATAATGTATCTACATCTGTTTCATACATTTTGGCAAGAGACTCTAATGAAATTCCTTCCGCTTGTATTTTTTGCGTGTAGTATTTTAATTCTTCACTCTTGATATGATATGGAATCTTGATTGTATCATCTTGATATATTGTACTAGAGGATAATCCGTTTGCAATTCGTAAGTCTTCAGCACTAATATTTGCTTCTTCTGCAAGTTCTGATAATGTGTCTCCACTCTCTATTTTGTAATAACGATTTAGAGTTAATTCTTCTTCATTTGGAATAGTTGTTGTAGTCGTTGCTGCTAAGTCTTCTCCTTCTCTTATAGCTCCTGTTGGTGTTTTATCTGCTTGGAATACTCCAGTGGATACCATAACTCCTACGAGAATTGCTGCCGTTACTAATTTACGGTTACGGATTACAAATTTGGTAAAAGCATCTTTATTTAAATATCTTAACTTTGCTAATTGATAAAACAATTCTAGTAAGACATGAGTTGCTCCGCTTCCTGCATAATATAGCACTTCTTTTGGAATGGATGTTACTTTATCGGCAAAGGCATCATAATAGTCTGCTGATATATCTTGATGACGATTTTTAAAATTATATTTTTTCTCATCACGACGTACTTCTTGGTATTGTCTTTTAAGGCTTTGAAAAAAGTTTTCTTTTTTGTGAGAGGCTCTTTTTTGTGTTTGTGATCTCATTGTGCTTTCTTGTCTTCTGGTATTTTGTGTATGGTAGGTACTACTTGTTCTACTTCTATTTTGCGTATTGCTTCTTGTTTCGTCTGCTCTATTTTGTCTTTCGTAAGTTCCTCTATCAAAACCTGTTGCATGATATGCATAATCCCAAGAATAACTTGCTCTTTGTTGTGCTCTTCTAAAAGCTTCTTCTTGTCTTCTTCTTTCAGCCTCTTGTTGTTTTGCTTCTTGTTGTCGTCTTATTTTTTCATAATGCTCTTTTCTTTTTTGATCATATTTTGCTTTTTCTTCTTCCTCTGTTAATGTTTTATAGGCTACGTTTGCTCTTGTAAATTCTTCTCTCATTTTTGTTAATTGTTCTTCTGTTAAGTTTTTATTTACATTTGCATCTGGATGTAGTTCTAGTGCCTTTTTACGATAGGCTTTTTTGATTTCTTCGATAGTTGCTGTATCTTCTACGCCTAAAATCTCATAGAAATCAAAAAATTCTTCACTATTCATAATCATATTCATTCCCCCTGAATTCTTTTTGACTACCTCTCAATTGGCTTATAAATTATAACATATCTTTTATAAAAAGTCAATTTTGAGCTATCTAAAATTTTTCCATACTCTTAAATGATCTTCTTCTACTTCATAAATCCCTAGTAGTTTTTTTGAGGAATCTCTTATCATTACTTTTTCGGGTATGTTCCAATTATTTGGAATTTTCTTGCCATTTTTGATGTCTTTTGCAAGACTTTCTTCTACTTCTACTACTGGGTATGGTAGAGTCTCTTCTATCTTCTTTATCTTAAAATTTCCTTCTTGTACTTCTTTTATTGTTTTTGCTTCTTCTAGAGAAATTTTTCCTTGTCTTGTTCTTATAAGAGAAGTCATTGTTGCATAGGTTCCAAGGGAGATGCCTATTTCATGAATGAGACTTCTTATATAGCAACCTTTTGATACGACTGCTCGAAATTGAAACGTATCTTTGGTTTTTTCTAATAATTCGATTTCTTTTATGGTGACTTCTTTTTTTGGAAGTTCTACTTTTTCTTCTTTTCTTGCATATTCATATAATTTTTTTCCATCTACTTTTACGGCAGAATAGATGGGTACTTCTTGAAGATATGTCTTTTGAAAAGAAGGAAGAATCTTTTCTAAAGCGATTTCTCCTACTTCTTTTCTTTTTAAGATTTTTCCTTCGATATCATACGTATCTGTTTCTATTCCTAGTTTTGCGGTTGCGATATATTCTTTTTCACTGGCGGTTAAGAGTTCTACAATTTTGGTTGCGGTACCTATACAGACTACTAAGACTCCTTCCGCTAAAGGGTCTAGGGTTCCTGTATGCCCTACTCTTTGGATGCCAAATGTTTTTTTAATTTGGTCTACTACATCGTAAGAAGTGCATCCTTTTTCTTTCTTTATGACCAGGACTCCACCATATGTTGTTAGATATTCTTCTAAGGTTAAATTATTTTCATCAATAAGTGTTGCGACAGGATTTCCTACATAACGAATATGCCATGGTTCATAAGAATACCCTGTTATCTTTTCTTTTCCTTTTGGAAATCTTAGAATGAATCCATAATCTTTTAAATATTTATGTAAGTCTTCATAATCGGATGGGTTTTCTAAGACTTCTTTGTCATCTAATGGATATTTTCCATCTTTTTTGATATAGAAATCTATCGCTAGTCCTGTATGGTGTTCAGAACAGCCTGGAGGAGCAACAAACTGATTACAGTAGTCTCTCCCATACTTGTCAAAATATTCTTTTTCAATTTTCTTTTGCTCTTCTATTCCACGATAAGCAGAATCGATTTCTATTTCGATTCCTTGTTTTTTTAAGAACTTTTGAAATTCTTTAAAATGTTCATACGCTTCTTTTTCTACTTGAATTTCTTCTTGATCTTTATTTTTTATTTTTACCAATTCTAATTTATTTTGATCTTTTTCTTTGATAGGATGATCTCTATTTACTAATCGTGTTTGTGTCATACATTTCCCTCCTATTTTTAGAAAAGAGATAATTGGTTTGAGTCTGGTAAGTCTTGTAAGACTCCCATTTCTTTCATTTTATCAATTAGTGTTTGAGAAACTTTTCCTCTTTTTTGGACATCCTCAATACTAATAAAAGCCCCTTTTTCTCTTTCTTCTACGATATTTTTGGCAACCGTATCTCCTAAGCCTTCAATGGCATTAAATGGTGGATAGATTTCTGTATCACTTTTTACATTCCATACGGTTGCATCACTTTTATATAAATCTACATTTAAGAATTTAATTCCTCTGGCGGTCGCTTCTAGGGCAACTTTTAGAGATTCTGCTTGTCCATTTTCTTTGTTGGTTGCTTCATATCCTTTAGACTGGATATCTTCAATTCTTGCTTTGATGGAACTATATCCCTTAATCATGGTTTCTACATCGACATCAGTTGCTTTGGAAGAGTACCAAGATGCATAAAAGTATACTGGCATGTGTACTTTATACCACGCAATACGAAAGGCTGAAATTACATATGCTGCGGCATGGGCTTTTGGGAACATGTATTTAATTTTTGCACAAGAACCGATAAACCATTCTGGAATTTCTGCTTCTTGCATCGTTTTCACATGTTCTTGCCAAGTCTCTGGATCTTTGGATGCTTTTCCTTTTCGAACAAACTCCATTATTTTGAAGGCTTTGATTGGTTTTACTCCATGATACATTAAGTAGACCATAATATCATCACGACAGCCAATGGTTTCTTTAAATGGCACAATATTATTGGCAATTAATTCTTGCGCATTTCCAAGCCATACGTCTGTTCCGTGTGATAGACCTGAAATTTTTACTAATTCGGCAAAAGATGTTGGTTTGGTATCTTCTACTAATTTAATTGTGAATGCGGTTCCAAACTCTGGAATTCCTAGAGTTCCTGTATTACACATAATTTGTTCTTTGGTCACTCCTAGAGCATCTGTTGAGGTAAAAATAGACATGGTTGCTTTATCATCTAATGGAACTTTTAAGATATCGGTTCCTGACTGATTTTGAATTAGACGTAATTGGGTTGGGTCACTGTGTCCTAAAATATCTAGCTTTAATAAACATTGATCGATTGAGTGGTAATCAAAGTGGGTCGTTTTCCATTCTGCTGTTGCATCTTCTGCAGGATATTGATATGGGGTAAAGTCTGATACATCTTTATAGTCTGGAATAACGACAATTCCTCCTGGATGTTGTCCTGTTGTTCTTTTTACACCGGTACATCCTATTGCAAGACGTTCCACTTCTGCTGTTCTTACGTCTGTAATCTCTTTATCTTCAAAATATCCTTTTACAAAACCAAAGGCTGTTTTATCGGCAACAGTACCAATGGTTCCTGCACGATAGACATTGTCTTCGCCAAATAATACTTTGGTATAGGCATGAGCAGATGCTTGATTTAAATCGGAGAAGTTCAAATCGATATCGGGTACTTTATCGGCATTGAATCCTAAGAAGGTTGCGAATGGCATATCTTGTCCATCTTTTTTCATAGGGATATGACAGTCTGGGCAATCTAGATCGGGTAGATCAAATCCGGAAGAGTATGTTGCTCCTAAAGGGTTTCCCTCTTCATCTTCAAAAATACTTTTTTTACATTTTTCGCATCGGTAATGAGCTGCTAGTGGATTTACTTCGGTAATTCCCATCATGGTTGCGACAAAGCTTGAACCTACAGAACCACGGGATCCTACTAAATAACCTTCATCATTTGAGTGTTTTACTAATCTTTGAGCAATTAGGTAGATAGGATCGAATCCTCCACCAATTACTCCTCCTAAGGTTTTCTTTACTTTTTTCTCAAAGGCTTTTTCATCTAATTCTTCTTCGGATGTTCTTTTTACATATTCTCTTACCATTTCTTTGATATTTTCAGAGCCTTTTAAGATTTCCTCATGTAATTCTTTATGAACGACTTTTTGATATTCTTCTTCTGGTAGATCTTTTGATGAATATTTTTCTGATATAATTTTAAATACAATATCTCCATATAGTTCTGTTGCGATACGTTCCTCTATCATATAAGGAAGAGGTTCTCCATACCAATCTTTTGCTTTGGTATAAACTAATTCTGTTACGACAACAGGACAATCTAGATAACTTTTTCCATCATCTGATTTTACTCTTGGGGAGAATGGAATTCCTCCTGTATCCGGGATTACTTCTACAATTTCACATTCTTCTGCAAGTTTATTGGTATTTTCCACAACAATCTCATATGCTTCTTGTTCTCCTAAAAAGCGAAAGTCTTCTAACATTTCATCGGTTGTTCGAAAATGATTGCTTGGAATTTCTTTAATTTCACTTTTGGCAAGAGGATGTCTTCCTCCTCCTGGTACTTTTTGATTGACGATAATTTCGCGATAGATTTTATCCTCTCGATTGATATGATGAACATCTCCTGTTGCGATGATTTGTTTTCCTGCTTCTTTTGTTACACGAACGACTTTTTCGATGTTGGCAATCACTTCTGCTGTAGATGCAAAATCTCCTGTTTGGACTAAATGACCATAGCATTCTACCGGTTGTACTTCTACATAATCATAAAATCTTATGATATTGGATAATTCATCATCACTTTTGGATTTTGCTTGTTGGAAGACTTCTCCTTCATAACAACCACTTCCTACTAGTAGACCTTCTCGATGCTCATTGACAACGCTTCTTAAAATTCTTGGTGTTTTATAAAGATACGTCGTGTTTGCAAGAGAAACCAGTTGGAATAAGTTCTTTAATCCTGTTTTGTTTTTTACTAGTAAATTAATATGATTAGCACGACCATATTTATGAATTTCTGATTTATCGACTAATTTGTCTAAATCGTTCATTTTCTCAATATTACGATTGGATAACTTCTTTAACATTTTATGGAATACTAGAGCCGTTCCTTCGGCATCATAATCTCCTCTATGGTGAGCAGATTCATCCCATGGTACTTCATAACGTTTTACAAGGGCAGATAGAGAGTGTCTTGCATAGTTATTATCTAGAGTTCTTGATAATTCTAGGGTATCAATCACTGGATTTTCAAAGGTTCCTAAATGATATTTTTTATATGCCATTTCTAGGAAAGAAACGTCGAACTTTGCATTATGGGCAACCATTGGACAATCTCCGAACCATTCAATGAATCTCTTGATTGCGTTTTCTTCATTATCTTTTCCCTCTAACATACTATCCGTAATATTCGTTACTTCTACAATCTTTTCTGGTAGAGGTCTTCCTGGATTAATAAGTTCATCATACTTTTCTATAATATTTCCATCTTTTAGTTTTACAGCACCAATTTCAATAATCGAGTCGGTTCCACCGGCATTAAAGCCTGTTGTTTCAAAGTCAAAGACAACAAAAGTTTCTTCTAACATTACTTTATCATTTGGTCTTGTTACAATGTCTACAGAGTCATCAATCATGGTAAGTTCTGTTCCATAGATTGCTTTAAATGGTTCTTCTCCTTCTTTTAAATTCTTATTGTAATCGGTTACCATGCTGAAAACATGAGGGAAGCCTTGTACCCCATTATGGTCTGTAATGGCAACTGCTTTCATACCAAATTTCATCGCAGTTTTTACAATATCTTTTTCATCGGCTACTCCATCCATTTGACTCATCTTGGTATGGCAATGTAGCTCTACTCTTTTTGTTTCACTATTATCTTTTCTAGTAGAATCTTTCGAATCAATTTTTAAGATATCTCTTGCATTAATGACTAATTCTTTTGAGTATTTATCATTTACAGAAGCTCCTCTAATTTTATACCAGTTTCCTTCTTTTAATTCTTTGGTTAGCCTCTTATATTCCTCTTCATCTCTTACAAAAACTTTGGAATAAATACTATCAGAATAATCTGTTAACTTCAAAGTAATGATTTTAAAATCTGTTTTGGCAGATTCAAAGAATTCTGTTCCAAATAATTTGGCTTCAATTACTACATTATTATCTTCTCCAATGATTGTTTTAATTTTAATAGGGTCTTCTTTGATTCCTCTTCCAATTACATTATTTTCTTCGACTGCTTCTCTTCTATACTTCTTTGGCTCTGGCTTCGTGGACGGCTCTTCTTTGCCTTCTTTTTTCTTTTCTTTGGTCTCTTCTACATGAGTTACTTCTTCTTGTAATTCTTGTTGAATCTTTTCTAAGATGTTTTCTTCTTTTCTTACTTCTATTGAAATCGTATTTGGATAGTCCAATTGTTCATAAAACTTTTGAATTTTGGGAAGAGACTTTTCAAGAGATGATTTTTCACTTTCATTAGAGACTACCAGAATTAAAGCATCTTCTTCTATTTTCATACAATCTCGATAGATTTCTAATACTTTTAAATCTTTTTTTAGAGTTTCTAATAAGTACTCTTCATAATAGTTATGATAACAACTTATATCTTTATTCGTAATTTTCCATACAAATTCAATAGATTTGGCATTTTCATCTAAAGATGTTTTTTTTTCTTCTAAACTCTTATATACATTTGGTGGCAATAAGTCTTCTTTGGTAATAAAAATATTCCAGGCTTTCTTTTTAGGATTTATTTTAATTTTTTCTATTTTGGCATCATTAAAATATGGAAAAAATTCTTCTTCCATATTTATTTTCTCTAATAAGATTTTTATTTTTTCATCCATAAATCCCCCTGCTTTCTATTTTTACATTTTGCCATCCCGAATGATATATTTTTGATTTCGAATACAGAAATCAATAAACTCTTCTAAGTTCATTTTCTTTAATTCTTTTTCATAAGCATACTTATCTATTTCAAAAGATATTTTATCTCTCATCATATAGGTTGGGAAATCTTTCTTTTCAATTCCTAAATACATTAACCAATATGGATAAATCCATCTTTTTAAGGATAATAGACGTGGGTCTCCACTTAGATAACAACTTCTATTATTTAGTTTGGTTGCATATTCATTTAATACGGCTAATTCTACAATGGCTTTTTTAAAGTCTTTTTGTTTTTCTTCATAGACTTTAATATTATTCATTACAATATTCATAGTGATTTCATATAAAATCATTAATGGGTTTTTCATATCGATTTTTTTTCCTATAATCATACTTCCTCGCATAGGATGATCGATTACTCCTAATTCTTTATTTACAGTAAAAAAGGTATATTCTGGTATTTCCATTCTTACTACTTTTTCCATTAAATAATTCGTTTCTTTTTTATTTTTATCCCATAAATTCATAATCTCTAATCGATATTTTTCTGCTTGTCGTTTTATTTTGTCATAATACTTATTATCAATTACAACATTATAGATTGTATCATCATTTGGTATAAAATTTTTATAGTCTTTCATAATCTCTTGTTTATCTTGGTAAGTCTTATTATATTCTTCTTTATACGTATCCCATAGTTTTGCTTTTAATTTGGAAAGACTATCGGAGATAGATGCTTGAAACAATAAATTCCATATTAAGGCATAATCGTTTACGATAAACTTTGTGTTCATGATCTTCACCACTCTTTCTTCTATCATACCAAAAAAAAGGAAAAAGTTGAATCCTTTTTCTTTTTTAATTTAAGTTTAGATAAACGTAATAGGCTGCTACGGCAAGGATGGCAATGATTAAGATTCCAATTAATATTTTTACAAAAATTGGTAGTCCTTTTTCTTCAAAGTCATCGGATGTTTCAAAGTCTTGTTCCGATAGATCCATACTCTTGGTATAGAAGGAATCATCAATTTTCTTTTCTTCTTGTGTATTTTCTTTTTGTTCTTCAATAGCTGCTAGTTCTTCGGTGTTGATGACAAATGGTTCTTCTTGTTTTTCTTCTTCTTTTGGTGGTTCTAATTCTTTAGGAGGTTCCTCTTTTGCTTCTAGAAGTTCCACATTCTCTTCTTGTTTTTCTTCTGGTTCTCCTAACTCTTCAGCAGGATTTACTTTATCCATAATACTTGTTGCCATTAAGTCACTTAATAGTTCTACTGTTTCTTCTTTGGAAATTTCTCCTGATAAAGTTTTGGATGCAATGGTATCCATTAAATCATGGATTTCTTCCTCTTCTTTGGTTGCTTCTCTATTTTTCTTTTCTTCTCGATATTTGGCAAGTTCTTCTATATTTACTCCGGAGAAGATATTGTAACTCGTATATTTTAATTTTCTTTTTTCATCTAGGGCGTCTTTTTCTTGTCTATTTTTTCTTGCATCTTCTAGAACACTATTAATATCATAGATTTTATTTTCTTTTTTAGGATATAAGTAATTGAATTCATCTAATTCTTTTTTGCCTTTGGAAATGGTTTCCATACCATTATATTTTCTTAGTTGTTGGTAGGACTCTCTGGAAGAGGAAGCATTTTCTTTCTTTCCATTTAGTTCATACGCATTGGCATTGGTAACATCGGCAATGTTTGTATATTTTGGATTATTTGTCAGTTCTTGATACAAGTCTTTGTTTTTCTCCAGACGATTTAGTCTTTTTGGAGCGTCTTCTTGATATCGGTCCATTCGTCTCATACGACTCACCCTCTTATTATCAGTTTATCATAACTATAGGGAAAACAAAAGATTAATTCTTCGTACTTTACGTTTTCAAAAAAAGTTCTTTACGTGTGTTTTTTTTTTGATTATAATAGTTATGAAAGGAAGGTATTCATAATGAAAGTTAAGGTAAATCAAGATGCTTGCATCGGATGCGGAGTTTGTGCATCTACTGCAGAAGATCTATTTGAAATTGGTAGTGAAGATGGATTATCTTCAGCTAAATGTGATGTTGTTCCTGAAGGAAAAGAAGAAGAAGCAAAAGCTGCTATTGAATCTTGCCCTACTGGAGCTATCGTTGAAGAAAATTAATTTTTCATAAGAAAAAGTATTAGGAATTTCCTAATACTTTTTTTATCCAATTCTAAAGGCAGGTGAGACTCCACTTTGGACATTTGGAAAGTCATTGTTCCAGTCTCCATTATCGCCGACTTCATAGAATCGATTTGGAACGCTAGACATTGCTCCTCTTAACCACCATGAAGTTGGAATGCCGTCTTTTAATTTTACGGCAGGACCGAAATTACTGGTTGTCGTATTTTCTTGTGCATAATAATCCAGTCTTCTTGTGTAATTCCAAGAAGTATCGTCTGAGAATGGGTTAGAAGACTCCACTCCCCAAATCTCGCCTGGTGATAATAGGTAGATTTTTTCTGTTGAGACAAAGTTTTCTCCTACTCCAGATCCCGTGTCTCTAGAACCATGTCCAGAAATTGTTGTTGTTGAAATGATTACTTCTTTTAACTCTTTTGGGAATGTGTTTAGAAAGTCTCCATTTAAGTACGTTCTCATATCACTTTCTGCCCAGCTTCCTTCATTCGTTCCTGATGTTGTCATATCGTGCGTTGTCACAATATCTTTAAATTCTACGACAAAACCACATGCAGTTTGTGAGAAATCGGTTGTTTTTTCACAGGCGCTCGTATTGGCAATTCGAAGCGTATATTGTCCTAGTCCAGAAAGTTCTACTGTCTTTTCTTCTCCTACATGGTAGACTCCACTGGATACATTGTCTCGGATTGTTTCCCAATCATCTACTTGGAAGGAGATTGGATCTACCTTGTTAATACTTGTAATGGTAATATCATCTGTGACATCTGTGATGGTTAATTCTCCATTTTGATAGGTAAATGGTTTCCCTAATTTTCCAGATTCTACTTCAATTCTTTTTGGAAGAGGATCTAAGTATTTACAAAAATAGGTTTCTCCATCCATCACTTCTTGTGGATAAGAAGAAGTCTCAGAACGGAAGTCTACATAAGATACTTTATGGAATGGTTTAAATTCAAAATCTAATGCTAAATCATAGGTCGTTTTGGTAGCATCATACATTCCACTCTTATATTGAATCGTTATAAAAAACTCTTTTTGCATTCCTAGATTACAACGTTCTCTATCACATAATTTTTCTTTTAATTGGTATTCTTCTAGATGATACTCTAAATGTTCATCTAATCCCGTTATCTGTTGAATACCCATATCTACATTTCCATAATTGGTAACACCAACTTTATATTTTATTTTTGAAGATTCGTTTGGTAGTTGAATGGAAGCCATAATGCGTTTTGCGGTAAATTCTTCCCAGTTTGATACTGCTCCATTTAATTCTGACTCTGATTCAGGTGCGATGGTAAGACGGGTCAATCTTATCTCTTCATACGTTCTAACGGCAACTCCTATTTCATCGATTAATAAGGTTTTACTAAAAGTTGCCCATCCTAGAGACAAAGAGAAAACAACTACAACTAGTAGTGCAGCACATAGACCATAGATATGAGAAGATTTTTGTTTATATCTTTTTTTTAGGCTTTCTATCTTTTCCATGATTTTCTCCTATATTCTCTATTCTTACTACCAATATATCATTTTTTTCCCTCTTTTAGAGAAAAAGTTCATTCTTCTTGACAAAAAGAAAGTCAATTTCGTTGAAAATGTTTTCTTTTTCCACAAAAAAAACGCCATATGGCGATTGTCAAAATTTGTAACTACTTCTGCTTTTTACTATTTTCTAATATATAGTAATTTATCGTAGGTATGGTTTCTATAAGAAAATCATATTGTCTAAAATACATTATAACCTCAGATGAATCCCCCTTAGAATAATAACCTTCTGGAATATTTTTATTTTCTTTCATTGTACCTTTAAAAAATTTGATAAAATTTGGATTTGCTTTATTTATACGATCTAAATACTCTTTCGCTTTCTTATCATCTCCTTGCTTATAGTAAAGTGTAAATAGTGGAAATAACATTTCTAAGCCTTCCTCTGAATATTTTTTGTAAAGTTTAAGCATATCTTTTTCTTCTTCTAAATATGCATATATCGCCATAAGTAAATATCTAGCACCCATGTTATCATTTTCATTTAATTTAAGAATTTCTTTACAAACATCGCGTGCTTGCTTTATTTTGCCATCTAAAATTAAATAATCTGCTTTTGCATATAACCCCCTAATATATGGTCTAGTTTCAAATATTCCATAAAAGTGCCCAATATTATCTTTTTTAAATTGTTCTTCTTTTTCTAATTTATCTCTTTCAAATTTTAATCCTTCTTCTAATAGTTTCCACCTTTTTAAAGGATTATCTTCTAAATGTGCCTGAAATAAAATCGCATCAAAGCAATCTGGACACATATCATATGCTTCTTTTGCATATTTTATCGCTTGTGCTTTAGATTTTGCATTTTCTGCTTTATCTAATAGTTCATATGCATCATCCAATGGCGTATTTTCATATTCTAATTCACCTGCATTGTATTTTTGAATAAATTCTTGGAATTTTTCATCCAATTCTTCTTCATCCTTTGCATCAGTATTTGTTAAAAATTCATTAATCATATTATTAAATTTATTATTCATTTTACATCTCCTACAATATTCTCTCAATATATTCTTTGCATTTCTGCAGAATTTTATTTAGCAATCCAAACAGGCTTTGTATCTGAACCAACATTTTCAATTAATTTTTTTTCTTCTTTTGGATAACTATAGACAATTGCCACTTCTTTGGGAGTTAGTTTACGATATTCTCCTGATTTTAAATGTTCTACTGTAAAGATTCCTATTCTTTCTCTTGTTAGTTTGGATACTCGGTAACCTACAGTTTCAAAGATTCTTTTTACTTCGTGATTTTTTCCTTCATGGATGGTTATCTCTACCATACAAGTGTTATTTTCTGTATTTACTTTTTTTAATTTTACTCTACTTGGAACAATTTTACTTCCATCTAATACAATTCCTTTTTTTAATGTTTGGATTTGTTCTCCTTTAATGATTCCTTCTAGTTTTGCCAGATAAACTTTCTCCACTTTATTTTTAGGATGTGTCATAATATTGGCAAACTCCCCATCGTTTGTTAGTAAAAGAGCTCCTGTTGTGTCATAATCCAATCTTCCTACTGGATAGATTCTTGCTTCCGTTGGAATGAGATCGGTTACAATTTTTCTATTTTTATCATCTGATGTAGAAGTAATGACTCCTCTTGGTTTATTGATCAAATAATATTCTTTTTCTTCTCTTGTTAAAAGATGATTCTCTACTTCTATTCGAGCTTTCTCATCTACCTTTGTTCCTAATTCTGTTATTACTTTTCCCTCTACTTTTACTTTTCCTGCTTGGATATATTCTTCTGCTTTTCTTCTAGAACAGAAGCCCGACTGGGCAATCACTTTTTGTAATCTTTCCATAATCATCCCTCTTTTTCTTTCTAGATTATACTACAAAACAATTTATTTTGCTAGTGATAACCATTTCTTTTCTTCTAAATACAATATAGTAAGGAGGTTTTTATGATTCAAAATCAATATCCTGTTTATTATGGGAATCCTGAAGATGAGAGATTTTTTCTTGCTCCTTTTCTATTAGGTGGGATTGCAGGAACGGCTTTAGGATATGGAATTCAAAATAATAATACGCAGAATGGATATTATCCTTATCCAGTCTATCCTGTCTACCCTGTTTGTCCTAATTGTTCCAATTCTACGAATAACAATTATTACTATTAAAAATAGAGAGAAGCATCTTCTCTCTATTTAATTTCATCAATATATTTTTTTAATTGTTTGGACTCTGAGCCTAAAATAATTTTTAATTGATTATCAATTTCTACAATTCCTTTGGCTCCTAGTTTTTGAATTCCTTCTTTATTTGCTTTTGATACATCTTTTAGAGTTACTTTAAAACGAGACATATTGGTTTCTGTTCCAATAATATTGTCTTTTCCTCCTAATAACTCTACTAATTTATTAAAATCTAGTCCAGCATCTTTCTTTGTTGCTTTAATGACTGCGAATAAGATTACAATCATTACTGCTGCTATTATGATATATTCTACATAATTCATATTCTCACCAAAAAACATTATAACGTATTTTTTATAAAAAGAAAAGTTTTTCTTATGAACTTGTGATTTGACTTACTTTTCGGATAAAGTCCTTGCTTTTTAAATAGAGTCCTGTAAATCGTTCATAATAATCATCTATGAAAGCATTAATCTCTTGCGTTGTTTGTTTTCCTACTTCTAGTTTTGTAATACTTCCTAGGTCAACATAATAATACATTCGAATCATCTTAATAGTTTTTTCTTCTACTAAAGGCTCGTTGTCATAACAATCTTTACAGATATATCCCCCTTCTTCTGAGGATAATGTCACAATAGACTTGGTTGAACCACAGTGGCAACAAGAATCAATGTTTGGCATGACTCCTAAAAAATCAAGTAATTTTAATTCTATAATGTTGGTAATGGGTAAAGGAGGAAGACCTTCTTCAATTTTTGTTAGAGCATCTCTTAGTAGAGGAAATATTTCATTTGAATCATTTTGTTTGGTTACCTGGTGAATTAAGTCTAATAGAAAAGAGGCATAAGAAATTTTTTCTAAGTCCATCATTGTTTTGGAAAAAGAATTGATGATATCTACACCAATTAAAGTAGATAATCCTTTTTCTTTATAGTAAATATGAAATGTTCCATAGATTAGTTTTCTACTTACTCCTCGTAGTTTACTCTTCATATTACGACACCCTTTTGAAATGACTCCAATGGTGCCATATTTTTCTGTAAGGACATTTAATATTTTACTAGATTCACTATAGTTTGTCTCACTTAGAACAATTCCTTCTAAGCTCTCTATTTTCATATTATCCCTTCTTTTTTAACTTCATTAGTAAGTTATAATACTTGATATCTCCTGTTTTACGGAATAATTCCCAAAGTATTTTTTCATTCATAAAATCACCTCTATTACTATAGTGATGATTTTATTTTCATTTTATTCCTCTTCTTCTTGTAAACCTAGTTCTAAGAAGTATTTTTCTTGATCTCTCCAATTTTTAAGAGTCTTTACATAGGTTTCTAAGAATACTTTTTTCCCAAGAAAAGCTTCCATATCTTTTCTTGCTCGAATACCAATTTCTTTTAACATAGATCCTTGATGTCCAATAATCATTTTTTTAATGTTTTCCCGATCTACTACAATTAATACTTGTATATGAACTAAATTTTCCTCTTCTTCATAGTTTTCTGTATAACAAGTTACGGTATGAGGAATTTCATCATGTGTTAATTCTAGAATCTTTTCTCTTACAAATTCTGACATAATAAAACGAGTTGTTACGTTTGTTAATTCTTCTTCTGAATAAATTTTATCCATTTCTGGTAAATCTTTTTTTAAACATTGTAGAAGTACATCTACATTTTGTTTTTTAGCGGCAGAGATAGGAATAATTTCTTGGAAGTGGTATTCTTCTTTTAATTCATCGATTTCTTTTAGTAGTTTTTCTTTTTGTTTTACTTGATCGATTTTGTTTAATAATAGATAAATTGGAATATCATGATTCTTGATTTTTTCTAAAATAAAGCGATCGCCTTTTCCAAACCCTTTTGCGATATCCACTAAAAATAGAATTACATCTACGCCTTCAACATTATGATAGGCTTTTTTATTTAACAAATTTCCAAGTTTATCATTTGGTTTATGAATTCCTGGTGTATCTACAAAAATAATTTGAGAATCTTCATCGTTGTAGATTCCTTCCATAATATTTCTTGTTGTTCCACTCACATTTGAAGTAATGGCAAGTTTCATTCCTAAAATGGAATTTAGAAGTGTACTTTTTCCAACGTTTGGTCTTCCTACAATGCTTACAAATCCACACTTCATTTTAAATCATCCTCTCCAAATGGATAAGGGCATAATTGACGAACGGTATATATTTTTTTCAAACCATCTGTTTCATAACAATAGACTTTGGCATCTAGATCAAAAAACTCTAAGATTAATTGTCTACATACAAAACATGGCGTTCCAATTTTTCCACTAGAGACCATAACATGAATTTCTTTAAAATCTCCTTTTTTATATCCTGCTGTTACTGCACTATCAATTGCAGCACGTTCTGCACAAATTCCTGCTCTTGTTGAGGCATCTTCTACATTTACTCCGGCAAATTCTTTACCATCGTTCATTACGATAATGGATGAAACTGGAAAGTTGGAATAAGGGCTATAACTATTTTTATGTAATTGTAATAATTTTTCTACCATAAGGGTCCTCCTAATACTTCTATGATTTTGGGAAGAAAAATAATTCCTCCTATAATTGCTGAAATGATTGCCATCATTAATACTCCGGCACTTGCGGTATCTTTTGCGGCTTTTGCTAAAGGATGAATACTAGGAGATGCTAAATCTACTACATATTCAATTGCCGTATTCATAAATTCTGCCATAATGACTAGTCCAATTAAAATTAAGCAAGCAATCCACTCTCCTGTACTAATTTTTAGGAGAAAACCAAAAAGGATGACTAGAATTGCCATTAGAGTATGAATCTTTAAGTTTTGTTCTCCTTTGTAGGCTTGCACGATTCCTTGAAAAGCATATTGGAAACTATTGATTAATCTTTTTTGATCTATTCCTAATTTTCTTTTTACTTTTGTTCTAACTTTCTCTTGTGATTCCATATGACTCTAGAACCTCCTCTTGTTTTTGGAACATTACTTTTTCTTCTTCCTCTGTTTGATGATCATACCCTAGTAAATGATAAAAGCCATGTACCGCTAAAAAAGATAATTCTCTTAAAAGAGAGTGCCCATATTCCTTGCTTTGACTTCTTGCTTTATCCATTGAAATATAAATGTCTCCTAAGATTCTTTCTTCCCCTGGTACTACTACCGTTGACTCATCTTCTAGGGCAAACGTAATTACATCTGTTTCCCGATCTATTTTACGATAGGTTTTATTTAATTCATGAATATAATCATTATCTACTATAATGACATTAAAACTAACGTTATCTAAGTTTTCTTTTTCGATTGCTCGATAAAGTACTTTCTCTACGGTTTCTAATTCTTTAATTTCTTCCTCTACTTGTACAAAGATTTCTATTTTACTACTCATTTATCCTCCTAAACTAATAACATTACAAGTCCTACGATTGCTAAGACAGATACAATATTTAATACCCATTCTCTATGGAAAATCTTAGGAAATTTCTCCCCAATAGAGCGTAGAATGTGATAAATATGGTAACCAACAAATCCTCCTAATAAATTTAGAAGAATATCATCTACATCAAATACTCTTCCTATACACATCTGAACAATTTCTATTGCTATGGATGCTACTAAAGTTAGATAGATGGCATAGTGCGGTTTTTCGGCTTTTAAATAATAACTGATAAAAAAACCAAATGGTAAAAACATAATCATATTTCCTACGACATTTTTCCAAAAAAGACGACTCGTTATATTATAGCGCAGGATTTCTCGAAAGGGAATAAAATTATTACTAGACCAAGCAACATCATCTTGAAAAGTGACTACTTGGAAGAGACATAAAATATAAATAATAAAGAATAACATTAAGAACTCTTTATATAAAATAATCTCTTTTCTTTCTTTAATGAGATAAGTAAGCCTAGCAGATACTAAAATCACAACAGATATAATTAACATAGGCCAAGTAAAATTTACAACTCCCTGAATGGTATCTGTTAATGGTCCTAGCATACTATTCCTCCTTTTCTTCATTTAATTTTTCAATATCTACATTTGTTAAATCTTGATAAGTTCCAATTTCTTCCTCTATAGCATAAAATACATCTACTATTATTTTACTATCTTTTATAGTCTTTTTCAAAACTTTTTTCCGGATAATCATTGGTTTTCTTTTCTGTTTTTTCTCTAATTCTTTTTCAGATTCTTCATATGCTTTTTCATCAACATTTTGTAGGGTATAATTTTGTTCTTGCTTTTCTACTTCTTCTAAGATTAGAAAGCCAACCTTGGCAGGAAGTTTTTGATCCTCTATTATATTATACTCTTTTTTCTTACTATTCTCGTATGGACTAGGAAAAATCCATTCTTTCTTTGCTAGTTTTATATGAAATGCAAGAGATTTTTTATTTGTTTTCTTTTCTTTTTTCCTATTTTTTGGAACTTCTACTGTTACTTTATACCATGTTTCTCCATATACTTTTCCAATTGCACATTTTTTTGAGACAATGGTTTCTTTATTATAGATTAGACCACTAATTAAAACTTCTCCCTTGGTAACATATTCTTGAGTTCTCTTTACAATTTCTCCACTACTAGCTTCTATCTTGGTAATCACCGCATTCTTCTTTGCAATAATACTTCTAGGATTGCATTCTTTTTTCTCTTCTTGTTTCTTTTTTTCTTCTACTTTTACAAGATATTTTGTTCCTATCTCTTCTATTTCAAGCCACTCTATTTTCTCTTTTTCTTTTTGAAGAAGATATTCTTTTATTTTTTCTTTTTCTTGGTATGAAATTTTCCAATGAAATTTCGCAATCTTTTTCTTTTTTAAATCTTCTAAAACGGTCTTTCTTAATTTTTGATTTGGAGTTTCTACTTCTACTTCCCAAATTATTCTCGATAAGAAAATGTTTAATAGAATTCCTATTCCCATAAAAAGAATTAAAATTCCATATCGTTTTATTCTGTTTTTTAATTTTCTTTTCCCATAAACCTCTATTATTTTTAGACTCTTGATTCCTCTTTTTTTTCTAATTTTTTCATAATCCTCTTCCTCGATGATTATTTCTAATTTTCTTTCTTGTTTCGTAATAGAATATAAATTTATTTTTTGGGATACTATGTCTTTTATAAAACTTTCTGGTCTTTTTACTTCTAAGGATATTTTTATTCTGCTATTCATCGAAAACCTCTATTTTCTCAAGAGTCCCTGTTATCATTAATTCTTTTTCTAGAATTCTTCTTGTCATTAAATTTTTGCCAGATACTTTTATTCTTTTTGTTTTTGTTAAAAAAGAAATTTCTTTTTCTTCTAAAGAAATTAATTTTTCAAAACTTGTTATATAGAGATTATTTTCTTTTAAGATCATTTGAAACTCATCATCATTTATGTATTTTTTTACTTTTTCAAACATCTTATCACCATTATCAATATATGTTTTTTCTAACAAAAAAAGACACCTAGTTGGTGCTTTCTTTATTGTAGTCTTTCTCTAATCATTGTAGATACTTCTTTCATGTCTGTTTTGCCTTTTAGTTGTGCTTGTGCTTCTTTCATGACTTTACCCATATCTTTTTGTCCCTCAGGTTTTACTTCTGCAAAAATCTGATCAATGATTTTTTCTACTTCTTCTTTTGATAATTGTTCTGGTAAATATTTTAATAAAATATCAATCTCTTTTTGTGTTGCTTCTATTAAATCTGTACGATTTCCTTTTTCAAATTCTGTAATAGAGTCTTTTCTCATTTTAATTTGTTTATTTACAACATCTATTAATAAATCATCATTTAATTCTTTTTTATGATCTATTTGTTCTTGTTTTAATGCTGCTTTTACCATACGAATTACCATTAAACGATCTTTTTCTTTTGCTTTCATTGCTTCTACCATGTCTTTATCTAATTGTTCTATCATAATCTCATCTCCTAGTGTTATTATATCGTATTTTTCTTATAAAAAATAGAGATAAAATTAATTATCTCTATTTCTATTTGCACGATCTCTTTTTCGAGTATTCTTGATTCCTTCTTTTTTAGCTGCTCTTCTCTTTACCCCTGGTTTATCATATGCTTCGCGTTTTTTCCATTCAGAAGGGACACCATCTCTTGCCACTTTTTGTTTAAACTTTCTTAGAGCCTGATCAAGATTTCCTCTAACAGTTACTTTAGTTGCCATCTTTTTTCCCTCCCTTCGTTTTAACTAAAATGAATTATAACAAATATTTATAGCATTTTCAACCCCATTTTTCGACAATTTTACTATTTTTCAACGAAAAAATACAAATTTCGGATAAAAATACCACAATATTTTCCAACTTGTAATAGAAAACGAATGAGTAAAGTCACTATAGGTAGAGAAAGATAGATACCAACTAGTTTTCCAAGAAAAATGATTCCTGTTTTTATTTTAGAGGACATAGGTCGTCCTCTGCAATTCTTCTGATTCCAGATCCTAATTCATATCCTGCTTCTTGAATTAGCTTAATAACATTTACAATTGCGGAAATAATTGGACCTGATACGGAAGAATCCCCTCCTTGTATTTTTACAAGTTCTTCTTTTTTCATTTCTGTCATGAGCCACACTCCTTTGGATTGGTTATTCCTTCCATTACTCCTGATAAGAATATGATTGCTGTTGCAACAGCGATTCCTATCCAGATAAAGGGTGTAGAGCCTCCTCTTATTTGTTCTAATTCTTCTGGTTTTAATTTTACCATTTAATCACCACCCCATATATTTATTAACATTTCTAAGCCATTTATTTTTTTCTTACGAATGGATACTTCCATGATATCTTCTTGTTGTTTTCCTTTGTCTATCTCTAACTCTACTTTATCATATTCTTTTTCTCCTACCCTATAGTCTTCTTCTCTAACTATCTTAAATTTTATTTTTTCTTTGTTCTTATAAAAATGATTGTTTTCATATAATGTTTTTTTCTCTTCTTTCTCTACAAGACAAAAGGAATGATTCTTATCAATTTTCATTAGAGTCAGTCTTTGATATTGGCTAATTCTCACCTTTTCTAATCCTGTAAAAAAGAGTAATTCTAGGATTCCTAAAATTCCAATTACTAAAAATACGGCTGTTGTTTTTTCATAATTTTTCATTTTCATAAATGACACCTTTTTCTAATTTTAAAATACGATCAAATTGTTTCTTATTATGAAACCTATGAGATATTACAATAATTGTTTTTTCTTTTAAATAGGAAAATACATTTTCTAGTATCTTCTTTTCTCTTTGAATATCTACTTGTCCTAATGCTTCATCTAAAATATAAATACTTGTTTTTCTTAATAGGGATCTTGCTAAAATGATTCTTTGACGTTCTCCACTACTTAGGTTAAATCCATTTTCTTCGATAATGGAATCTAATGTCATGTTTTTACTTTTTAACATTTCTTCTACAAAACAAATTTTACAGACTTCTTCTATTTCTTCTTTCTCATATTCTTGATAAAGACAAATATTGTTTTTTACACTATCTTGAAATAAATATTCATTTCCTGTTACATAAGTAATATTGGCACGAATATTTTGTAGATGATAATGGTTAATATCAATCTTTGCTATTTCAATACAACCATATGGGACTTCAATATATCTCATTAGCATTTTCATTAATGTAGATTTACCAGAACCACTTTCTCCACTTAATAAGATTTTTTCTCCTTTCTTAATTTTTAAGTGTACGTCTTGTAAAATCTGTTTACTCCCTATTTCATACGTAATTCCTTTTAAGATGATATCTCCTTCTAAAAGATAGGGAAGATAAAAATAATTATTTTGAAATTTTTCTTCCTCTATCATAAATAATTCTTCTATTCTATCTAATGTTATTTTGTAGGATGGATAGTTGCTTATTAGATATAAGATATTCGTAAAACTACTTATATAGTATCTAGATAAGGTCTCAAATAAGATTAATGTTCCAAGAGTCATTTTTTCTAGAATAACAGTATAAGTTCCTAGTGCAAATATTACTAGATATAAAAGATCATTTATGATTCTTTTTTGGTAAGACTCTTTTTCACATTCTTTTGTGTATTGATAGGTATGCTCTTCTAATGCTTTAAAGTTTAAATCAAACTTATCAATAAATCTTTTTTCTAGATGACTTCCTTTGATTGTGTCTACGTTACTGATTCCTTGTACTAAATAGGAATTTGCATTATCTTCTCTTTCTTTTACTTTTTTTAATTTCTGTTTCTTTTTCTTCTCCTCTATTATCGTTATGATTAATAGGAGTCCTAGAAAGAGATTTATTATGTTTGTTAACTTTTTTTCATATTTTAACATGACTAAGAAAAAGGCTATACTTGAAAAAACATCTAAAGTAACTGTTGTAAAAAAAGAGGCAATATAATCTCTAATTTGTCCTAGATCTTGAAACCTAGATAGAACTTCTCCCGTTGTTCTATTTTTAAAATAGAGATAGGGAAGCAAAAGAATTTGTCGGTAAGTACTTGTCGTTATTTCTAAAGTAAAAAGACAACTCCATTTATTTAATAAAAGATTTCTTAGACTATTCATGCTATTTCTAAATAGATAAGCTCCTAATAGAAATAGACATATTGGTAATATATTATCTGTTACATGGTAGTTAATTGCATACTCTAATAAGTATTTGAAATGAAAAGAGGTTATAATATTTAATAAAAAACAATTGATGGTTAGGAAAATGATGAATAAAAATATTTTTTTATTTTCTTGATATTCTTTTTTTAACTGGTGATAAATTACATTCTTTTTTTTCATAATAGGAATTGTCTTTTTTGGCTTTAATAGTAAATAATGATTCGTTGATAGTAAGTGGTATTCTGCAAAAGAGATGGTTTTTTTGCCTTTTGCAGGATCCATTAAAACCACTTCTTTTTTCTTTGTTCGTATCTTATAGATTACGACAAAATGTTTTCTTTTATTGGTTTCTATATGAGCAATACAAGGTAAATTTGTATCTTCTATATCTTCTAATGTTGCTGATACCCCTTGAGAAGTAAATCCCATTTTTTCTGCTGCTTCTAATAAGTTATATAGAGATACTCCTTCTTTTGTCGTATTTGTTAATTCTCTTAACTTTTCTTTCGGTACTTCTCCTCCATAAAACCGAATAATCGATAAGAGACAACAAACTCCACAATCTTTCATGCCATCTTGTAATACCACTTTCACTTTCTCTTCTTTCGCCTCCCATATTATTATTCCGTCTTTTTTCAAACATTCGGGTAAATTTTTAAAAAAAGCAAAAAAAAAAGAAGAGTACTTCTCTTCCGAACAAATTTCGTAATTTGTTATTTAATCATGCGCGTGATAATGATTAACGTAACAAATCTTTCATAAAACTTTCGTTTTACTACAACGAAATCTGTTACGTATCTATCGTACCATATGGTTTCTATTTCAAGCAATCTTTTTCGACATTTTTTTTACAATTGACGATATCCTTTACATTTTCCTTTTTTATATAATAAAAAACGACTTCAAATAAGTCGTTTAGATTACTATATGGTGGAGCATAGCGGGATCGAACCGCTGACCTCCACGGTGCAAACGTGGCGCTCTCCCAGCTGAGCTAATGCCCCATATTACCAATGCTTTTCACACACCAGTAATTGAATTATAGCAAAGCATTTTTTTAGTGTCAATAATTTTTATCAAAATTTTCATATTTTTTTAGTAAGTATTCTTTCTCTTCTAAAACCTTATTTTTGATCATAATTTGATTTTTACGATACCGATAAAAGTTCTTTGGATTTCTTATTTTAATGGTTTTGGAAAAGGTATAATTTTTTAAAAGTCTTTCTAATAAGAATTTATGAAAATAGAGTTTTTGTTTTAAATCTTCTTTTCGTATTAAAAATAGTAATACGATATAGATTAGGATCATGTTGATACTTAGTTTTTGATTTAGAAATAATAACAGTATGGTTACTCCATAACTGATCCAAATAGATAATTTGAATGAGATTCGATATGGAAAGAAGACATTCATTCCTAAGTTTACTAGTTTCCCTCCATCTAGTGGGTAGATAGGAAGTAAGTTAAATAATAAGATTCCTATATGATATTCTCTTACCAGTTCTTTTTCTTTCAAAATGTAACATAAAAGAAAATAAGCTAAAAATTGAAATATAGGTCCCATTCCTAGAATAATACTTTCTTTGATTGGGTTTGTATTGATATCCATATCTAATTTTGAGATTCCTCCTAAGGGATAGAGGGTAATTTTATCTACTTTAATATGAAGAAATAAGGAAGATAACACATGCCCTAGTTCATGAATGGTAATTAGAGTAAATACAATGATAAAGTCCTTATAAGCTCCAATTAGGATAGAGATCAATCCAAAAATAAGAACTAAGGGATCTATTTTAAAGATAGTTTTTGTAGTCGTAATACTTTCCTTTTTTCTCAAATGATACTTGAATTTGATCTTCTACTGCTTCTCCTAATATTTCCCCTTTTTCGATATAGTCATATAATTTATATTCTTTTGATTCAATATTTTCATAGATTGCAGATACTCCATCTACTTGTTCTATCATTATTTTCTTTGGTTCTATTAATACAATAATTCCACTTTCTAGATTGGGAATTGTCTCTTTTTTTAAGACTGTTAATTTGACTCCTGTTTCTGTTTGTTCTTGTTTTTTGACTTGGAGTTTTTCTTCAAAAACACTTTCTTCTTTTTTTTCTTCTTTGGTAGAGATATATTTTTGATAGATCTTTCTTGCTTCTGTCATAGGAATACTTTTTTCATAAATATTTTCTTTTAATGTATTTTTCATTGTTGGATGCTCTTTTACTAGAATCATTCCTATTAAGAAAAAGATAATTACCCATAAACACTCTTTTATTTTTTTCTTAATATAGGGTTTTAATACTAGTCTTTCTTTGATTTCTTTTTGTTGCATCTTCCTCACCTAATCCATTTTATGTATAAAAAAAATAAGTATTCTAATTAATCCTTATTTTCTTATATTTTTCTGGTATCCAACAAATCATTAACCATAGTAGAATTCCATAGATAAGATTTAGGAATAGACTATGAGATATTTTGTAGAATACTTTTGGAATTGTGACTGGAACTACTTGATAGAGAAATAAGATCATTCCTGTTAGAGATTCATATAGGATAATGGTGCTTGTGAATTCTATCAATTTACTTAGGGTATTTTCTCGTAATTTCTTGTGAATTTGATACAGGATAAAGGTTACTAAGAAAAAGAGTACGGCATTGAAAAATAATAAATTGGTATAAAATAAATCATACAGTAATCCTACTAGGAAGACTGTTAGAAAGTATTTTTTTTCTTGTTTTCTAAAAAGTGGCATGATAACTATTAGGGATGTTAATGTTAGTAAGGGAGTAAAAAAAGATAAGTGATTTGGTAGGTATGGTAAAAAATTGGTTAAGATTCCATCGAATAGGAATGAGATTATGATGATTAAATAAGCTATCAATTTTTCACCTTCAATACTGTTACATAGTGTATATCATCAAAATTTTGTTTGGTTTTGATTAAGATAATTTTACTTAAGTTATATTTATCTTTTTTGATTTTTTTTACTTCTCCTACATAGATTCCTGCAGGAAAGAGTTCTCCTAAACCACTTGTTAAAACGGTATCTCCTATATTAATAGGTGTTGTTTGATCTATACCAGATGCGGTAATATACCCTGTTTTTGAATCAAAACCATTCATAATTGCATAATTATCATGGTCATTTGTTTTTACTGCAACACTTACTTTAAAGTTAATATCATCTGAAGTAATGAGTTTTATTTCACTAGAGTTTTTATATACTTTTGAGATTTTACCAATTAGTCCATTTTTGGTAATCACTGCCATATTCTCTTCTATTCCTGACTTATATCCTTTATCAATGGTTATTGTATTAAACCAATAACTCTTATTTCTAGATAATATGGTTGCATTTACTGGGTCATATTCTGTTAAGGTTCGATTGAGTTCTAAAACATCTTTTAATTCTTCGATTTCTTTTTGTAAAGAAGAATTTACATTTTTTTGAATGACATAACTCTCATTTTGATTTTTTCCTTTTTCTTTGTTTAAAGAAGTAAATGGCATCATTACTATTTTATCGATTCCCATTGATATATTTTTTAAAATATTATTTTTATTATCGCCATTTCTATTTGTTAATAAAGAAATACTTACTAGAATCCATAGAATGACTCCTATTAGGATTCCCTGGTATATTTTTTTTTGTTTCTTCTTCTTATTCATATTATCATCTCACCTTTTATTATAGTATAAAACCCCTCTTCCTTCAATTCTTTAATTTGTTTGCTTCATAAAAACTATAGTAATTGTTTTCTCCTATAATCATATGATCAATGATAGGAATTCCTTGTATATTCCCCGTTTCCATTAACGCTTTTGTAAATTCTATATCTTGAATGCTTGGTTTGGTATCATTTGATGGATGGTTATGAAGGCATATGATACTTGAGGCACTTACTTTATAGGCTTCTTTAAAGATTTCTCTTGTATGGGTTATGGATGAGTTTACTGTTCCTAAAAAGATTAGTTTTCTCTCTATTAGTTCTTGTTTGGTATTTAGATAATAACAATAGAAGTATTCTTGCTTCTTTCCTGATAAAAAGTATTTGGCATCTTGCCATATTTTATAAGGAGTATCTAGTTTTACTCTCTCCTCACTCTTTAGGGCAATTCTTTTTCCCAATTCGATTGCCGCTAAAAATTCGATTGCTTTTACTTCCCCAATGCCTTTTATTTTCATTAATTCTTGTAGACTTATTTCTTTTAAGTCTTTTAGAGAGTACTTTTTTAATAATTCAATTGCAAGATCATTTGCACTTTTTTCTTTCGATCCTGTTTTTAATAAAATTGCGATTAATTCTTTATTGGTCACATTTTCTTTTCCTACTTCTTTTAATCGCTCTCTTGGTCTTTCTTCTATAGGAAGTTCTTTCATTTTATACGTACTCATTTCTCGTTCCCTTATTATTATTCCCAATTTTTTATAAATTCTCTTGATTTTTCATAATTTCTTCATAATTTGCAATGACCACTTCTTGTATTTTTAGAATTTCTTCTTCAGACTTCGTGTTTTTCATTAACAAATCAAATTGTTTGATATTGGTACTTAATTCTTCTGAGGGAAGGGATATTTCTTCTATTTTTAGAGAGATTTTTTGTTTCTTATAGATTTCTTGTATTTTCTTTGCAAGATTTATATCTTTGGTAATTGCTGTATAAATATAGATTTTATTGTTTTTATATTCCATTATTTTTTTATCGAAATCTTTTACATTTTCTTCAAATACATTTTTATTTTCATATACTCCTTCTCTTAAAAAGTAAAAGGGTTCTTCTATTTGTCTTTCTTGAAACTTATTTCCAATTAGAAATCCTAATCCGATAAAGATTACGCAACCTATTATTGTCTTTTTCAAATTATCACCTATTTTTTTATATCAAAAACAGGTTTTCTTTTTTGTCGAAAAAACAAAGGTTATTCATTGTCCTTTGTTTTTTCTTTTTGTTTTTTTATTTCTCTTATGGTTACAAATCCGATAATCGCAAGTCCCCCTACTAGTAAGTATAACCAGAATGGTAGGATTTTCCAAAACTCTCTTAGGCGATAGATAATATTGATAATTGTTAAAATGATTCCTGTCACAAAGATTGGATAATAGTCTTCTTTTTTGTATCCGATTAGGATGATTAGAAGACCTATAATTCCTGTGTAAATTCCAGAATAAATTCCTGGTTCAAATAATGGATACAAACAACATAAAACGATTCCTGTTATTGCGATGATGTTTTTGATGATAGAATCTTTTATAAAGAACTTATTAATTAGGAAGGTTACATATAATCCTGTAAAGCTACCTAATATCGATTTAATTTCTAAATTCCAGGTCGTTGTATCTATTAATGTACATAGTGGGAATACGATATAAAAATAGGAGAAACGTTCTAACCACTTGTTTTTAATCAATAATGCTGTTACGAATGTGAATGCTATAAAGATTAATCCTGGATATAGGCGATTGATTCCTAATATGTTATATTCTACAAACGGAATATGGATACTTGTTAGTAATAGAAGATAAGACATCATCATCTTTACGTTTCTGGATGTAGATTCTTCTTCTAAATAAGAAGTAGCAAAGAGATATAGACATTCTAGTATCACTAGTAAGCAAGCATATGCTTCTTTTAGTGGTACTGGTATTAAGATTCCAATTAATAAGAATACACCGATATAGCCGAATAATATATTTTTGTCCAATTTTGTTTTGGCAATAAAGTGCATGATGGAATAAGCTAAGACTACGATAGCTATTTCATATGTATCGCTAATGGATAGGAAGGTTAGGAAAATATCAATCCATAAAAAGATTAGAAATGGTTGAACGTAATTTGCAATAATAGATTTTTCTTGTCCAATTCCATATTTGGATAAGGTATTTACAATAATTGGTAGTGTTGCTGTAATTAGACAGGGAAGAAGGTTTTCTTCTTCTATTTGACAACACACTAGAACAATATAGGCAAGTAAATAGAAAATATAGTTCGTGATTTTTAACCATTTTGTGTTTGTTAGTGAACGGTTCATTCCTATAGCAAGAAGAGATAACAATGCGGTTGCGATTACATAGGAATAGATTCCTAATTCTGCTCCTAGAGATAATGTTCCAATTAAAATAAGAGCATTTATCATGATGGCACTTACTAGGTTATCATCATCTTTTGTACGATTCATTCCTATTGTGAAATGAATGGCGTTTATTGCACATGCAATAGCATTTTCATATCCTTTATGAGAGGAAAATATGATAATTAATGTAGACACAATGTAGGTAAATATCTTACTGAACGTTGTAAGTGGGGTTTTCTCTTTTCCTAAAAGCGTTATAAATAAGAAAACCATACTTAATACGATCACGGCAGACATTTTTGAGAAATTGATAAAACTAAAGATGGCAAAAACAGATGTTACCATTAATCCATAGCAAGTATATAGTAATACTTTCTTTGGAAACTTATAATAAGTTGTTAAAGCAAAGCCTGCTCCTGTTAAAAAAGTAATTGCATAAGCTAGAGCACTTCCTGCTCCCATATAAGTTACATATTTTCCAAATAAACCAAAATATAAAATACCAATAATTGTTAAGAATAATAAAGATACTCCTAATAACCAATACATAAAGGAAGATCGATATAATTTTAATTTTTGTTCGGAATAAAGGGATAAAGCAATAAAGAAGATTCCAAAGAATACTAAGATAATTGCTTTTACATAGTTATTGATAAAATTCCATGATGTTGTTACAAATAAAAGGCCTGCTGCAAAAATCATTCCTACTCCTAGTTTAATTAGGATATCGATTTTTCTCATTTCTTTGTCTTTTTTGTAAATGACACCTGGAGGATCATTCTTTGCTTTTAATTCTTTTTGTTTTCTATCAATTTCTTCTTGAGCGACAATAATCAAGATTAATCCTGGTATGTTTATAAAACCAATGGAAGATAAAATATAATTCCAAATTCTATTTTTATACATTAGGCTATCTTCTTCATAAGTCTGTGCATAAAAATAGACTGCACATATGATGAGATAGATTCCAACTACAGGAACCTCTATTAGAAGAGCTCCTAATATTCCATATAAAATGGCAGCTATTCGAAATTGTTTTTTTTCTTTTTCCATCCCACTCACTCCTATTATATTTCTATTATAATGCTTGTTCGTGTTTTTGTCTATTTATTAAAACTTTAATTTTTGTTTTTCCATTGTATGTCTTTACACTATTTTCCCAATCTTCTCTATTTACCATTCCATTGGTATCAATTTGAACGGTATCATTGTTTCTTAAAATGGTATTTACGGGAACTTGTTTTCCATTTACGATGACTCCTGTCATGGCATCTAATTCATCGGGATGAACTTGACAGGCAAAGTCTAAGGCTGTGGAACCCATAGGTAATTCGATGATTTCGCCACTATGCGTATATACATAAACATGTTCTGTTAATAATTCTTGTTTAATTTCTCGGAAAAAGTCTCTATTTTCTCTAAAAGAAGAATCAATTTCTTGTAGACGTTTCGCAAATTGAAGTTTTTCTCTTATTTCTGCCTGTGTTTCTGCAATGGTTTTTCTTGTTGGAAATTCTGTTTCTGGTTTCTTTGGGTCTAGATTCCAGTATGCTGGTATTCCATAGGCAGATACTTTATTCATATCAAAGGTTCTGATTTTTGTTTTTACTAACTTTCCATTGGTATCTGCCCCTGTTGTATGAAGAGACTGATAATGATTCGTTCTTGGATTAAAAATATAGTCTTTAAATCTTCCATTAATAGGAGGAGTAATGGCATGTACTTGACGTAGTGTTCGATAACAATCATCAATTTCTTGTACTAAAATTTTTAAGTAGAAAATGTCATATATATTTTTCATTTCATACCCTTTTACAATTTTTCGATAAATACTACAAACATTACGGGTACGAAGGAGAATCTCATTTGGAATATTTCTTTCTTGTAGAACTTTTTGTAACTTTCTTTTTAACTCTTCTAAATATGCATTCTCTACTTTGGCATATTCTTCTCTTCTTCCTAAAATTTCATCATATACATTGGGTTCTATATACATTAAAGCCAAATCTTCTAATTCACTTTTTACTTGATAAGCTCCAATCGATAAGGCAAGTGGAACAAATAGTTCCATAGTCTCTATTGCATTTTCTTTTTGTTTCGCAGGTTTTTTATAAGTAAGAGTTCTCATATTATGAAGTCGATCTGCTAGTTTAATTAGAATAATTCGAATATCTTTTGTTAGTCCATTGATAATTTTTCTTGTGTTTGCAAAAACCTGTTCTTCTTCTGTTGAAAAGTTCATACGACGCATTTTAGTGACTCCATCTACTAGTTCAGCAACCGTTGGATTAATGGTATTTCTGATATCTTCTAAGGTAATACTGGTATCTTCTACTACGTCATGTAAAAGGGCAGCACAAAGAGTATCGGTATCATAGACTTCGATATCTAATAGATTCTTTACTACTTCTAAGGGATGGGTAATATATGGTTCTCCACTTTCTCGGAAGACACCACTATGAGCAGATTCTGCCATTTGATATGCTTTCTTAAATAGCGGAATTGCCTCCTTATTCTTTTCTTCCAATCTTTTGATTAACTCTTCTACTTTTACCATAACCACACCTCTTTTATTAAAAAAACGATTTGGACAGAATTTGCCAAAATCGTTTTTATTCAAACACAATGAAAGTTTCCATACAAATGGATTTTATTCCCCAAAAAGAAATTGTTCGACATTCCTCTTTTTTCATATAGAAACTCCCTTAATATGAAAATACTTATATCAAATTCTCTATTTCTTGTCAATAGAATTTGATTTGTATTTTATTATAACACAAAATTTCTTTAGGAATTCATTAATTCTTCTAATTTTTTCTTTTCTTCTGCTAACTTTTGTCGGTCTTGTTCTACTATGTTTTGTGGAGCTTTGTTTACATAGTTTTCATTTGCAAGTAATTTTTCTCTTCTTTCAATGGATGCTTGTAGTTGCTTCTTTTGTTCCTCTTTGGCAGCTTTATCACTTTCCGTTTCTATTTTTTCAAAGAAGATTTGTGCCTTTACTCGATTTGAGAATACTTTATATGCTTTGATTCCTAATGGTTCTTTTACTAGATTATTTTCTAGTTTTAACATTTTTACAATCAATTCATTATCATCTTCTGTATCAAATAGAACTTTCATATCTTTTGTAATATTGTTTTCTGCTTTTACATTTCTAAAACTCTTTATAAATTCTATTTGATCGGCAACTGCTTCCGCAACTGGTTCCCAAACATTCTTTTTGTTATATTTAGGATAAGTAGAAATCATGATGGACTCTGTTTCTTTTACAGGTAACATTGAATAGATTTCTTCTGTTACAAATGGCATAAATGGATGCAACATTTTTAAAATACCAGTTAGTACATAACATAGAGTCGATTTTGTACTTGTTGAATCTAGAGAATATTTAGACATTTCTATGTAATAGTCACAGAAATAGTTCCAGGTAAATTCATATAGAGCAGATCCTGCTAAATTGAATTCATATTTATCCATATGTTTGGTGACTGTCTTTACTGTTTTTTCATAGATTGTTAAAATCCATTGATCTTCGTTCTTTAAGTCTTTTAGTTCTATTTCTTTTAAGTCTTCTATATTCATTAAAACAAATCTTGCAGCATTCCATATTTTATTGATAAAATTCCAAGTTGATGATAATTTTACTTCATCAAATCTTAAATCCATTCCCATAGAGCCATCGGTTGCGAGATAGTATCTTAGGGAATCTGCTCCATATTTTTCCACCATGTCAAATGGGTCTACTCCGTTTCCTAAAGACTTAGACATTTTTCTTCCTTGTTTATCACGAATTAGACCATGAATGACACAGTCTTTGAATGGTCTTTTATTGGTTACGTATTCTGATTGGAAAGCCATTCTAGCTACCCAGAAGAAGATAATATCATATCCTGTTACTAAACAGTCTGTTGGGAAGTATCTTTCTAAGTCTTTTGTCTTTTCTGGCCAACCTAGAGTTGAGAATGGCCATAATGCACTGGAAAACCAAGTGTCTAGTACATCTTCATCTTGTACCCAACCTTCTTCTTTTGGTGCTTCCATTCCTACATAAATATCATCTTCTTTATACCAGGCCGGAATACGATGTCCCCACCATAGTTGTCTTGAAATACACCAGTCATATGAGATATCCATCCAATGTTTTAATACTTTTTCAAAACGATGTGGATAAAAATTAATCTTTTTTCCTTTATCTTCTTGGAAGTCTAGTACTTTTTTTGCAAGAGGAGCCATTTTAACAAACCATTGTTTCTTAATCATTGGTTCTACCATAACTCCCGTTCTTTCGCTATGCCCTACTTCGTGAACCAATGGTTCTACTTCTAGAAGAAGTCCTTCTTCTTTTAATTCTTCTAATACTTTTTCACGACATTCTTCTCTGGTCATTCCTTGGTATCTTTTTGGAACATTTTCATTCATTGTAGCATCATCATTCATAATGACAATTCTCTCTAGGTTGTGACGGTTTCCTACTTCGAAGTCGTTAGGGTCATGAGCAGGAGTAATTTTAACACAACCTGTTCCTTTGGTCATATCTGCATGTTCATCGGTAATTACTGGAATTGGTTTATTCATAATTGGTAAAATTACATTTTTGCCGACAAAGCCTTTATATCTTTCATCTAATTCATTAACGGCAACTGCAGTATCTCCAAATAAAGTCTCTGGACGTGTTGTTGCGACATCTAGATAGGCATCACTATTTTCTAATTGATATTTAATATGATAGAATGCACTCTTTTCTTCTTTATAAATAACTTCTTCATTCGATAATGCGGTTTGAGCAGCGGGATCCCAGTTAATAATTTTTTCTCCACGATAGATTAATCCTTTGTTGTAGTAATCTACAAAGATTTTTCTTACGGCTTTATTTAAATCATCATCTAGGGTAAAACGTTCTCTTGTATAGTCAACAGATAGTCCTAGTCCTGCCCATTGACTTCTGATACTATCACTATATTCATGTGTCCAATCCCAACATGCTTTTAGAAAGGCTTCTCTTCCATATTCGTATTTATCGATTCCTTCTTCTTTTAATTTCTTAACTACTTTTGCTTCGGTTGCGATTGCGGCATGATCCATTCCTGGTAGCCACAAAGTATCAAAACCCTTCATTCTCTTATATCTTACGATGACATCTTGGAGAGCAGTATCATAAGCATGTCCAATATGTAATTTTCCTGTAACATTTGGAGGAGGAATTACAATACAAAAGGGAGTTTTATCGGAAGTATTGTCTGCTTTAAAATAGCCTTTTTCTTTCCATATATTATATTTATCTTTTTCTACTTCTAAATGGTTATATTTTTTTTCTAACATAATTATCCTTCTTTCTTATTTATCTAGTCGTTCTAATATTTCTTGCCAAGAATTGACTCGTACAACTCCCTGTTCCTCTAATTCTTTGTTCTCTATTTTTTTATTATGCCATGCGGTTAATAATAATTTTTCATCTGCTGTCTTTAAGTTTTTTACTTGATCATCGATTGCAATATCCCAATGTACTAGGTCTTTTCTTCTTAAAAAGATATATTGATCGGGTGTTAAAAAAGGAAGTGCTTGTTTTAAATAGTAATATTTATTCATTAGATTTTTTCCACTAATATCAGGGTTAGAGTCTGGATATAGGTAATCGGTTGCGATAAATAAATCATATTTTTGATTTAGTTTTTCAATTGCCTCGTAGCATCCTTCTAGTAAGGTTGCTCCTTCATAAAAATTTTTATCTAGCATGTATTGCCAATATTCCTCTTTTTTATCTCCTACTAAATCTTGAAGGAAGAAACTATCTAATTCTTCTAGTCGGTAATTGGTTCCTAAAAAATCATTGACGGTCTCTAAAAATTTTGCATTCGTTATACAATTATCCATATCTATCATTAATTTTTTCATATAAGTCTCCTTTCTTCAAAAAAAAACAATTCCTCCAAAGGACGAATTGTTCGTGGTACCACCTTATTTTCTACTTACGTAGCTCTTCTCGTTAACGGGTTTACCCGGGATTTCTTACTAAACTCAGAAACCATGCTCCTCTGCTACCTTCTTTATTCTTTTTTATTTACTTCCACCTAACGTAAACTCTCTATCAAAAAAAGATATAATTACTCCTCAGATTCCTTGCATCTGGTTGTAATTATACCCTATTTTTTTTAATTAATCAACTTTTAATTTTCAGGTGTTGCCATATTGGCAAATAAAGAAGAATCAAATGGAATGTCTGTAGACATGTTTACTGTTTCCATAGATTGCTCTGCAGATTCTATGATTGGGGCAAGTTCTTCTAATAACTGATAGTCTACTACTCCGTCCACTGTTGTTACAATTCCAACCATCGTGTTCATAGAATTTAATTTTGAGAAATAATAGATTCCACTTGCTCCTGGAACTCCAATCTCAACTGTTAAGTATTTGATGCCTCCTGCTGTTTTTTCTTGAATGTTAGAAGCTGTATATCCTGCTGATTGTAAAACTTGTACAACATTTGTTTTACTAGATACAAAATTATCGTAATTTACTTCTACTATATCCATTTGTGCTGCCCAAGTTTGTGCTTCATCTCCTACATATAATCCTCCATCTGTAATTTGATAGATGTAATTATCAGGAATTTTTAGAGAATATCCTTTATAAAGAACTTTATAAAATTTTGTTGATGTAGATACTGGGTTTGCTTGTTGTACTTTTGTATCTTCTGGATTTGCTTTTGATCCTCTTAATACTAGAGTTCCCCCTACCATAATTGCGAAAGCTAGAACAACTACTATAATTCCAACAATTAGGAAAATGACTCCTCCTTTTGATTTCTTCTGTTGTGCAACGGGTGCATTTTGCATTGGTTGATTATTCATTGGTACTTGTTGTTGTGGGACAGCATTTTGAACAACTGGTGCTCCACAATTTCCACAGTTTCTTTCGTTCCCCATTAATGGAGAACCACAATTTGTACAATTCATATTTTTTCCTCACTTTTTTATTTTTCTAGTTCCATAGAAAAGTTTGTTAATTCTTGAATCATCTCATTTGTAATTTCTTTTCCATTTCCACTTATTTCTATGAAAAAGATTCCCCCTGTCGGGATTTCATAGAACAAAACTTTTTTTGAAACATAATATTTTTCTCTATCTATGTTCGTAAACATTATACCACTCATATCTGTATAGCCGCCATTATATACTGTAAATTTCTTGTCATTTACTGTCAAGTCTTGTGCTTGCGTAAGATCTTGGTAGGAACCATAACTTTTTTTGATTTTGGAACTATTTAGATTGGAAATGATAAAATCCTTCTTTAATGTTGTCCACTCATAATGAACTTCATAATCATAAAGATCCTCTTCCTCATCATAATTTATGGCATAATTTTTTGCTAGATAAAGATTCGTTTTTTTATCTACTTCTTCATATTTCTCAGGAAGTTTTAAAATAATCTTTTCTTCTTGTTTACTGCTATTCTTTTTATTTATAAATGTACCTATTAAGAAGCCATCTTTCTTCTCTCTTTTTACATAACTTGAATAATTTTTATCATCTACTACTTTGATTTCTTCTAGTAATTTTTCTGTAATTGGGAAACCGGCGGACTCTATTTGTACAATAAAGATATGACTATTATCTAAGGCATAAATATATTCTGCATTTGCCATTTTTCTATCGTATGTTTGTTTTTTAAAGTTCTTATCATACTTTACGGCATTTTTATAGATATAAGAATTTTTATAAAGATAAATGTCTTTTTTGGAATCTATTTTTGATAATTGTTCTTCAAAATCTTTGTAGTCTTTGTTGTCTTTTAAGGATTGAAAGTTTTTATAAATATTTAGAGAACTATCTTGATCTAGATATTCATAGATATTTCGATTCCATACACTCGTTCTAATCGTGATTTTATCGACATCTTTGGTCCATTCATAAGAACCCGTGGTTGTGTCTTTTCCTTTTTCCGTGAAATTTCCTGGGATAGAGTATTTTACCCAATAATTTTCATAGGCAATTTCATAATTTTGGTTCTTTTTTAACGCTTTATCTACTGTTTTATTCTCTTCGTAAGTTAATTCTTGTGTCTTTAACTTTAATTTATTTTTTAGAGAATAATTTTCTTGTTTAATTTCTAGACTTTCTAGAAGACTTTCTACACTATCTAGTAAAATATCAAAATAGTCATTTTTTGCTTGATACTCTAGTGTAATTAATTTATCTCCTTTTTTGAATATTGCCATCATGACTTGTTCTTTTTCATTTTCCAAAAGAAGTTTATAACCATCATAGTGTTCTTTCGTTAACTTTGCTTCTTTTTCTGATATTAATTCAAATTCTTTATTTTCTTCCTGAATCGTATAACGTAATTCTTCTATTAATTCTTTGATAGACTGATAGGTATACTCTTCTGTTAGAGGGGTTATTTCTATATGACATTTACTTCCACTTTTATGTTTTAGTGTAATCGCATTTTCTTCTTCTTTTATTTTTTTCCAAGTATTGTCATACTGAATTTTGTATTCTTTATTTTCTACCTCTTTTATCTTTATCGTTTTGATTTTAGGATATAGGATTGCAAGAAGTAAAATTCCTACTAAAACGACAGATAATAGAGGAATGATTGCCATTTTCTTTTCTTTTATTTTGGTTTTTATCTTTTTCATAACTTCACCATTACGACGATTAAATAATCAAATTCGTCCATTACGATTACTTTATATTTTTTGCTTTCATAGATTGCTTTTTCTTCTGTTGTGACAATTTCTTGATAACCTTCTTTTTTTAATTCTTCTCGGAATGTAGTAGATAATTGCATACTACTCATAAAATTTCCAATTTCATTTTTGTAACGTAAGCTTACCACTCCATCTTGATAAGATGCTTTTACTAGTTCTAATGGAATTGTTTTTTCTATTTTTCCGATTTTCGAATACTTCTTCCATTTGCTTTTTGGAATGGTATCCACTACTTTTTCTTCTTGCTTTGTTTTATAGTAGTATTTTTCTTTTAATTCTTTAAATGAAATAGACTCTATTTTGTCAAAATCTTCTTTGCTTACTTTTTCTTTGATCTCTTTTAATACATCAGAGTTCATGGCAATGGAAATACTTGCTTGTGTGGAAAGGGAGGTATTGATTCCAATTACTTCTCCTTCTTTATTAAACAACGGACTACCTTCATCTTTTTCTAATAATGGAATGGATGTTTGCAGATAGTCTTCCTTTGAAATTAAAATTCCTGTTTGAACAGATGCACTAGAACTTGTTTTACTACTAATTGTGATTACAGGGTCTTCTACTTCTACTTTATTGGAATCTCCTAATGTTACAGAGGATGAAGTATTCTCTTTTAATTTGATTAGGGCAACATCTGTTTCTTTCTTTGCGGTTACAATTCCTTCTATTTCTAATGGATTTTGTTCACTATCTGTTGCGGTTATATGTTGAGCATCCATTAGTGACTTTTCTAAGAAGTTCCAGGTTGTTACTACTAGACCAGGGCTTATATAAAACCCATTTGCAGAGGTTACTTCTTTATTGTTATAGTAACTATTTAAATACACTATATTCTTTTTATTTTGTTCTACAATTTTTTCTAATTCTTCTTCGCTCATCTCTTCTAGTTTTTGAAAACTATAAATGGTTCCTAATTGGGACTCATAAGATGGTGCAATTGCCATTGTTCCATCTGCTTCTTTTTTAGAGACTTCTTTAAAATAGTCATTGATGTTTTCTGTAGAGTCTCCATATAAATAGTAGAGTTTCCATTCATTTCCTAATTTTTTATAGTAATAATACATTACATAATTCGTTGTCCTATATTCATATTTCATAGGATCTTCTTTACTTTGTTCTTTGGATTTTACATTTGGTAGTGTAATAGAACTAATGATTAGGTCATCATGAATCGTTACTCGAATATCTCCATAGGAAGAATAAATCATTCCTTTTTCATTTACTTGTTTAAAGATTTGAGGGATTGCTAAACCTGAGACTACATCATCTTGATATTCTTTACTGGAAGTATCTAGTCCTAGTGGATTGGTGTCATCTTTAGGAACTTTTGGATTATAACGTAGGTCTAACCAATCTTTATGTCTTTTATAATAGTGTTCACTGCTTTCTTTTGTCTCATTAAAATCACCAAATAATAAATACGTGGTTTTTTTGGTTAAATTCTTAATTTCTTCTTCTAATTTTTCATTCTCATTTGATAGAGAATATGTCAAGGCATAATCTTTATTAAAATTACTCGTTACAGAATTCTTTTTACTGATTTTGCTATAGGATAGGTCTCTTGGATCAAACTGAAAAGAGTTTGATAATGCAGATACCTTGGTTGTCATCAAGCATAGAAGAATTAAGATTGGAATTATTATTTTTTTCATTTCCATTTCCTACCCTTCTAATTTCTTTTTTAATACGGCAATTACGTATTTACTAGCATCTGCTGCTTTATCCCCATTTAAATATACATCATGAAAGGATTCTGCAACGGTTTCATCATAAATATAGTTTCCATCATTATCTTTTGCTAGAGCATATTGAGATATCGTTCCTCTCCAATCATCAAAGGAAAGTGTTGTGTTGGTATCTTTTTTATAGTTTTCATAGGCCTCTTTAATCATACTTAGAGAAAAATCCCCTTTTCCAAAGTCATTGTATAGACTATAAAAAGCATCTACATTTTGATCATCTACTAATAAGAAAGAATTCATTTCGTGATATTTCATCATTGCTAGAAAGGACAAGTAATGACCTAACTCATGAGCAACAGGAGAATATATACTTGTATTTTTAGGAAAATATCCCGTTTTTTCAGAAGCATCTATGGATGACTTTAATCTTTCTTTATTTAAAAAATAAGAAGAATTCAGTAAAACTTGAGTCTTCATTACCCATGGATAGGTAGAGTCTGTTGCGGAAGATGCAAACATAAAAGATGGCATAAAGGCAGCAATGTAGTTTGACTCCATGGTCCCATTTACTAGTGTTAAGTTCGTTAATATTCCTCTAACACTTGGATATTCTTTATAAATTGTTCCAAAAACATTTTCGATTTCTTTGGCAAATTCTACATCTAATTCACATAAGTTTACTGCTGTTATTCCATATTTTTTAATAATTTCTTCTTCTACTTTTTTGATTTCTGATGGACAATTTGCTTTTTGAGATACAGAGTCTTGTTTAATTAAGTCTTTTGCTTCTTTTGGTGTTGAAATACTCATTCCCTCATAGACGTTATCGGCAACGACAATGGTTCGATACTTACTTGTTCTTTCTGATGTCGTGTTTTCTTGTGTAATTTCGTTATTTTCTTTTGGTGTTTCTTCATTAAAATAAAATTTTTCACTAGGTCCTGCGAAAAAAAAGACAACTACAGATAGTATTCCTACTAAAATAAAACCGATTCCTAGGCCCATAAAGAGCATTTGTTTGGAATCTTTTGTCTTAGGATAGTTAGATGGGATATTTTGATTATTCACTGGTGGTTGTTGTACTTGTAATTGTTGTGGGGTTCTATTTTCTACTCCATTTACTGGAGTAATTGGATTTCCGCATTTTACACAAAATTTTGCATTAGGACTGTTTGCGTTTCCACATTTTGTACAGAACATTCCTTACACCTCACTTCTTTTTTTAAAATTCATCGTAGTCGTTATCGTCTTCCTCTTCTTCGTCTTCTAGATTTAATTTATCTAATTGATTTCCATAAAAGCGATCTGCTTCTCTAGCCATTCTGGTTGCATGATAAGGGCCTTGTTGAATGGCAGGTGCTTTTCTTTCCTCGTCATAATTATATTTTTCATCTAAAATGTCATCTTCATCATATTCTTCAAAATAGACACCTTCATTTTTGTCTTTTTTATGTTCTTTTTCTCTTCTACGATAGATGTCATCTGCAATCACTGCTCCAACAGATCCTGCAATACCGGTTGCTCCAATCGCAATTCCTATTGGTACGGTGTTGATTGGTTCTTTTACAGGTTCTGGATTCGTTACAGGAGCAGGTACTGTTGAAATTCCATTTTGAGATGGAATGGTTTCTGCTCCAGAGTTTGTTAGATCTGTTGCAATGGCAGAACGAAAATTAAAGCGATCTGATGTTCCTACTAATTTTGATAAATCTTCACTGGCATTGGTTGATTTATATATTTGACTAAATTGTTTTATTTCTTCATCTGAAAAATGATTAATATTAATATAGTTTGCCTTGGTTCTTCTTAGGGCATCTACTAATTCATTTACTTTTCTTTTTATTTGATCCCAGTCAGAAAAGATTTCTGCCATCTGTTCCTTATATGATAGGCAGGAAGAATGTTCAAAATTAATTTGGCGAAAATAGTCTTCTAATTCTTCAAAGTTATCGGCTATGGTTACTAAATTCACAAGATTTTCGATAGATGATAATCTTTCAATACTGGTTGAGATTCTCTCTAAATCTATATTTCCCTCTTTGTTCATATTTTCCTCCTATTAAAGTGATTTTGCTTGATCTAGTCTTGTTGTTAATTTACGAATGTTATCTTGAATCAGTTCTTGTCTTTCTTCCCCATTACGATCAATGGTAACGCTTCTTTCTGCTCCATTTCTGTCGATGATTACTGTTCTTTCCTCCCCATTGCGGTCAATAATCGGTTCATCAGATGAGGCTGCAGATTCATTTAATTTTTCCTTTTCTTTGGCAATTTTTTCTTCAATTACTTGAATCAATTGTTCTTTTTCTATTTCTTTTTGTTCATAAGCTGCTTGTTTAACTTCTTTTAAGAAATGATCCATTTTCTCTTTCATTTCTTCTATTTTTCTTAAAATGTCATTTGCCATCTCGTTTGCAGGAGAAATTCCAGAAACGTTAAAAGCATCTTTTGCTAAACCACCACTTACCATTTCTTTTTTTAATTGTTCATAAATCATAGGGGTTAAATACGATTCAAAATTATTATAAAATTCTTCTACTTTATCCATTACTTTTTCAGGATCTAAAATCTCTTTAGGATTTGTTTTCCATGTTATCCAATCTACTTTTGCCATAGGTACCTCCTATTTTTATTCTATCTTTATTATATGAAATTCTTACATGGTAGTCAAATAAAAAAGAAGAATCAAAATTCTTCCTTTTTTATACTTCTTCTAACTCTTGTTCTCCAAGAATTGGATATGGGCTTTCACTTTCGTGATAATACTCATCTCCCTGTTTGTCTTGGTTAATAAATTGTTTTTCTTCATCTCCAGATAATGTTGTTTCCTCTTCGTCTAATCCTACGGTATCCATTGTCTCATAAGACTCTAGAGCTAGATTGTTGTCTTCTATTTCGTCATCGTAATCTTCCTCTTCGTCTTCTTCATTTGCTTTCTTGTGGTCAATATAGGCTTTAGCTGCTAAACCTGCTGCAGAAGCTGTTGTTAAGCCTGCTGCAATAGGAATTGCAGAAGTTGTACCTGATTTACCGGATACATTGATTGGTTTTGAAGATGTTGGTATTCTACCATATTTATTTCCGTGAAGAATTTCATCAATTGTTTTTGATGAATCATCTAAAACATCAGATAGAGATGATGCCAATCCTGCTCCTGTTTCACTATCTCCTGTAACACTAGTACCATCAAATCCTACACCACTGTGAGTTTGAGAACCATTTCCACCTTGTGGACCAGATGGTCCGGTTGGTCCTGTTGGACCTGTTGGACCTGAAGGACCAGTTGGTTGTGGCTTTGGTGAAGTTGGTGCTGGTGATACCGTTGGTGGTGCAGCTGTTGGTTGTGGTGTTGGGGAAGTTGGAATTGTTGATACTGTTG
>CANRPY010000006.1 GCA_947632595.1 uncultured Bacilli bacterium
TATGATGTAGCTTTTGAAAGAGCATTAGATTATTATACTTTACAAGATATTACATATATTGATGCTAATGGTAAAGAAGCACATTGTCCTAAACATATACGTGTTGAGTTACAGTTCTGGAGAAACATTGGAGATGTTAATACTTGGGTAACTTATTTTACAGATAAAACCAGTAGAATGGAAGAAAATATTAATTTAACTGGAGATATTGATTTTAGTAAAGTAGATAATTCTTTATTTAAACCCATTTATGTTTCTCGATTTGAAGGTAATGGAAATACGATTAAAAATTTGGCTATTTATAATATATCTTCTAGTTTTGGAATGTTCCAAAAGGTCGACCGTCAGTTTACAAATGTTAATTTCGAAAATATTACGTTAACCACCAAAAGCAAGGAAGGTGCAGCAGGAAGTTGGACAAGTGGTAACTATGTTTCTATTATTCGGTATAATTTTGGAGAAATTGATAATCTTTCGTTTAAAAACCTTAATTTTACTGCTCCTGGAATTAGTCATGTTGCTCCAATTGGATATAGTAGAGGTATTTCTGTTACAAATCTTATGATTAATGCTAAGGCTCAGGAGGTAGATCAATCTGATGAGGATTATCAAGCTCAACTTGCAGAAGAGGGTAATGCAGGAGTATCTTCATATTTTGAAGGTTATGAGTATGTTGCTGGATTACTGGGAGAAAATTTAGAAAACCCTGGCGATCACTTTACAGGCAATAACGTTACTATCAAATCAACGGGAAAATATTCAGGTGCTCTAGCTGGTTACAGGAATACTAACTCAGGAAGTTTTAGTTATTTTGATGGTTCTAATATGAATATTACTTGTCTATCATATGGTGGTGGTCTTGCAGGTTACTTTGCTTTTTCACATGGCAATATTATTCATTCTAAAATTCAGGCAACGGGCGCAGGAACACGTGTTGGTGGTATTGTTGGAGAAGGTGGAGGATCTTACCAAAATGCCTATGACGTTGTGATTAATTCTGCTGGATCTAGTTATATTGGTGGTCTTGCAGGTGCTATCGGTGGTAGTTATCTTTGGATACAACATGTAAGAATTAATGTAGATTCCACTAATATTTATGATTATATTGGTGGATTGGCTGGTTCTGGAACTGGTTCTTACCATTATGCCAATGATATTATTGTTACATGCTCTCATACTGATTCAGAAACTGGAGTGGTTACAGGTGGTATGACTCAAGTAGGAGGTATGTATGGATATTCTAATGCTAGTTATTCCTATTTGGATAATGCAACGGTTACAAACGAATTAGCTGTTGATAAGTCTGGTGTACCTCTTAGTCAACAAACAGGAGGATATGCAGGACGTGGTGGAGGCTCATCAGCTACCATTAAAAATGTTACCATTACTGCCAAAGCTCAATCAGGTGCTACAGGTGGATTATTTGGTCGAGTTGATGTTAGTGCATCAAAATTTGCTGCTAGCGTAGTTAATGTTGATGGAGTTAATAACGTTGGAGGAATTGCTGGATGTACAACAAAAGATGGTCAAATGTTAGACATGCAATTCTCCGGTAGTGTTGTAGCTCATGGTGACTATGTAGGAGGAGTTGTAGGAAAAATTCTTAATACAGATGATTATCAAAAATCTTCAAGTGCAAAGATTGCTGGAGTTGTTCTTCAAGGAGTTAATGTGGATGCATCTGGTAATCATGTCGCCTTATTTGCTGGAGATTCTGTCGGTGTATTGAGAGATAAGTTCTTCTATAAAAATGTTTTGGTTGGAAATATTACTTCAGGTATGGGTGATTCTCCATATTATGGAATTATCTTGCCTTCCTCTGCTACTGGTGTTGAAGAATCTTTCCCACCTATTTCACAACCGCCAGAGAAATATCCAATGGATAGTTATGATAATGCTTATGTTTTAAATCCTGTTGATCCATATTCTAGATTCTACGTTTATGAGGGTAACACTTATAATGGTAAAAAGGCAGAAGAATTACGTTCCTTCTTGCCTCAGACTCTTAATTCTATTCAACTTGTGGATGATTCCACATTAAGAGAAGAGTCATTCTGGTCTTCGACGTTAGCTGTGGCTGATCGTAGTTACACTGATCAGGATGGAAATAAACTAACGGAAAATGGTTATTACCCTCTTGTTAATAATAAAGGAACTGCTGCTAACGAAGTAACGTATCCGGTATTTGCTAATCAAGATAAAATACCTCTTCCTACTAAGGCAAATACTTATGGTATTAAATCTAGATATATGCTAGGTAGTATGGAACTTCCTACTTTGGATGTTTATAGTAGTGGTATTGATACGGTTAATATGGAATTTAATGATGTAGCTCCTGATGTTACTATGACTGTTTATGAAGATGGTAAGAAAGTATATTCTGGTAGAATTGAATCTAGAGTTTATACCTTTGGTTATGATTATCAATCTCAAATTAAAGTATTATTAACGGGAGGATTCCGTAACCAAAAAGAATATACCTATGAACCAGATGATTTGGTACATAAGGTTTCTACTTTTGATAATTCCTATGCTTATATTCATGATGGTCAATTAAAAGGAAATATATCTTCTCTTAAGATTACTCCAATTCATATTTATGAAGATCTTGTTTTAGCAGATGATCTTGGTATTTATGGTTTATCAAAGGGTAAAATCACTGGTTACAATACTTCTACTGATATGAAAGTAAAAAGTACTGTTGAACCATTATTCCATTTTGATTTAGGAGTTACTAAGATTGATACTTTCTATAATTATTCCGTTATTCATAAACAGGATACTGATGTTGTTTATGAAGGACAGTTATTCTTCCAGAATGGTAACTTAGAATTGGTTGATAAATACTTAGAAAATGATAAGTCAACTGTTCTTGTTAAAACTTCTGGTAATAAGAGTTATGTTACTGTACTTGGAAATGATGGATCCCTACATGATTTAAAAGAAGAAATTTCTTTACCAAATGATTTTACTAATTCTGGAATTGAACAGATGAGTAATAATATTAAGAATAAAGGTAATATGGTTGTTGTTATGTATACTTCAGGAAGAGTCGTTGTATTTGATTTCTTTACAGGTACTCAAAAAGAAGTAGAGAAAGCAACAAAGAATGTTTCATTTATTCAATATATGAAAGAGAATTTGAAATTTTCTAATATGTTTGGTACTACATCTAGTATCAAAGCAGATTATGAAAGTAGTAAAGAATTAAAAGAAAGTTTAGAGAAGAATCCTATTATTCAAGATGGTAATGGAGATTACTTATTGGGAGAAAAATCTAGTAAGGGTGAAGAGACTGAAGGTAAATATCAATTAGCTTCTAACTATGTTTCTTACTATAATGCTGTTCGTGGTGACTATGAAGTTGTTAATTTAGGAAGTGTAGTTTTAGGAGATGAAGATGAAGTCATTACTGAAAATAATAAGATTTATACTTCTAATGATCTTGTAGAATTCTATATGAAAGAGAGTGTTATTGATAAAGCTTCTCATAATGTTAGTATTGTAGTTCTACTTGGAATTGTATTATTTAGTGTCTTAGTTGCTTTAGGAATGGCATTTAAGAATGAAAAAGATAAAGAGGAGATCATATGAAAGAGAGTAAGAATCGTAAAAAAAGTTTTAAAGTAAATAAAAAAGTTTGTGCTATTATTGGAGTAGCAGTAGTTGTCATTTTACTTGTAGTCGGTATTTGTCTATTTGTAAAGGGTAGAGTTACTGCTTCTTCTCCTAAAGGTATGGCAGAAGAATACCTTGAAAAATATGTAAAATTAGATGATTCTATTGTTTCTAATATTACGTATGAATTTAATGATAAATTAACAGCAGAGCAAGAGCAGTTTTATACTTCTGTTATTAAACGTCAATATGAAAAGCTAAGTTATAGTGTTTCTGATTGTGTGGAAGAAGAGAAGGAAGCTAATGTTACTGTTATGATTACGGTAACGGATTTAAAATCTGCTTATGATCAAGCTGATGCTTATGTAGAATCTCATAGAAATAAATATGAAGATAAAGATGGTAATTTTGATACTACTAAGGCTGTTAATTATAAATTAGATCAGGTAGAGAAAGCATCTGAAACGATTAGTTATTCTATAAATATCCAATTTTTTAAAGATGATTTAGGAAAATGGGTTATGCAGAATTTAAGTGATGCTGATTTGAAAAAACTTTCAGGAACTTTTTAAGGATGATGTGAATCATCCTTTTTTTTGTATAAGATTTGTGTTATAATTTGTTTAAGTTAGGAGAATTCTATGGATATAGTAGTACGTAAGTATCAAGCTGATGATTATAAAGTTGTTGATTCTTTGTTATGGGATACTTTTCATTATCATAAGGGGAATGTATCAGATTCTAGAGTCTATGAATTTGTTGGTTGTATAAAGGATGAAGTGGTTGGTTATTTTAACTTAATGGAAGAGAATGATATTATTTTGAATCAAAAGATTTATCATGTTGGATGGGTATGTGTTGATTCTAATAAGAGAGGTATGGGAATTGGTCGTTCTATGATGGAATTTGCAATTTCTTTTGCAAAGGAGCATGGGGGATATCGAATGGAACTTACTTCTGGGAATCAAAGAGTTGCTGCTCATCATTTGTATCTTTCTTTGGGATTTGAAAAAAGAGATTCTTCTATTTTTCGAAAGGAGTTAGTATGATACTAGATATTATTCATAAAAAAAGACTTGGTAAGGAGTTAACTTATCAAGAATTGAAAACATTTTTTAATGGATATTTAGAGGGAGATGTTCCTGATTATCAAATGAGTGCTCTTTTAATGGCTATTTGTATTCATGGGATGAGTGAAGAAGAGATTTTTGCTTTAACCAAGGTTTTTATTGATAGTGGGGATATCTTAAATTTTAGTGATTTACCTGGAATTATTGTTGATAAACATTCTACTGGTGGAATTGGAGATAAGACTACTTTGGTAATTGCTCCTATTGTTGCTGCATGCGGTGCTACGGTTGTTAAAATGAGTGGTAGAGGACTTGGATATACAGGTGGTACTATTGATAAATTAGAAAGTATTCCTGGATATCGAATTGATCTTAGTGATGAAGAAATTATTGATCAAGTTCATCAAATTGGAATTGTTTTAACAGGGCAAACTGCTGATTTGGTTCCTATGGATAAAGTTGTTTATGCTTTAAGAGATGTGACATCTACAGTGGATTCTATTCCTTTAATGGCTTCTAGTATTATGAGTAAGAAAATTGCTGGGGGAGCAGATAAAATATTCATTGATGTAAAATATGGAAATGGTGCTCTTCTTACGAAAAAAGACGATGCGAAAGAATTAGCTGATTTGATGGTAAAAATTGGTAAATGTTATCAAAAAGAAGTTCGTTATACTTTAAGTAATATGAATACTCCTCTTGGAAGAACGGTAGGAAATAGTTTGGAAGTATTGGAAGCTATTGATGTTTTACGAGGAGTAGAGAAAGACAATCCTTTTGTGGATTTATGTATTGATATTGCAGCTCATATGGTTAGTATGGCGTTAGAAATTCCTTATGTAGATGCGAGAGGAAAGGTTGTAGAGTCTATTCGAAATGATAGTGCTTATCATAAATTCTTAGAATTAGTTAAGGCACAGGGCGGAGATTTATCTGGTCTTAAAGTTAGCAATCATTATTCTTTTATCAAATCTCCTTGTTCTGGTGTTATTCGTAAGATTAGTGCTTTGGAGGTTGGTAAATTGGCTTTTAGACTTGGTGCTGGTAAAGAAAAAATAGATGATCCTATTGATTATACTGTTGGGGTAAAACTTAATAAGTTTGTAGGGGATACTGTAAAAAAGGGAGATGTTTTAGCAACTCTTTACTATTCTGATAAAGCTCCTGAATATGAGATAGATAATATTTATAAATTTGAGTAAATTTTACTTGAAAAATTGGAATTTATGATATAATTGATTTATAAGGTAAGGTGAATATTGATATGGAAAAAATTTATGAAGAAAATAACAATCGTCCAAAGTCACGTATGCTTTCTTTTTCAACTGTGCTTTCCTTTGCCGTTGCTTTGTTTGCGATTGTGTCACTTATTGCAGTTGGATTTAACCAAATAAGTTATGCTGCCCCTGAGACAAAAGAGATTACTATTAAATTTGGTCAAATTGATGGAAAAGTTGTTCACTTGGAAGGAATATATGGTGCTAGCAAGCAATTATGGGTTCCTATGATGTTTGAAAATTCTACTGATACAACAGATACCAGCAATCCTGTTATCTTCTGTATGGAAAACTCTAAACGTGCAGGATCAGGAACCTATGAGACAGGTGATGAGCAACATGATACTTATAGTGATTCTGGATTAATTTATATTTTGAATCAAAGTTCTGTTAATGGAGGGCCTGGTATTGTAGATGATGTTGATAGTCTTGAATATCCTGTAGAAGAACTAACAAAACGTGGAAAATTAGAAGCAAATGATAAAAGATATTTAGAGATTTATGCTACTCAAATGGCTATGTGGATGTATTTACATGAAAAATATGAGGGTACTGGGGATTCTAGATATGGGAATATTGAGGATTATGATACTTTGAAGGGTGAGTTGGCTGTTCATCTTTCTAATAGTTCAACTCTTAATCGTACTTTGTTTAAAGGCTATTTCTATAATCATTATATTAGGGATTTAGTTGAAGAAGCTAAAACGGCAAGAAATAGTAAAACAGTTACTGCTGTTCTTGCATCTGAAAGTATTTCTTTGGTAGGAGATAGTGATACTTATCAAACAGATAAAATTACGGTTCAAGCAAATCCATCTTCTGATTTAGTTAATTATTCTGTTGATTTAGAAGGGCTAAATGGTGCTTATGTTGTTGATAAAGATGGTACTACAAGAGATCCTTTATATGTTTTCCAACCATCTGATTACTTCTACATTCGTGTTCCTGTTAATAAAGTCACTGATGAGACTAAGAAAGTTACGATTAAGATTGCAGCAGAATTTAAAAATTATGTAGATGGAGAATATTACGTGTCACAATCTAGTAAAGATACTGATCAAAAAGTGGTTAAATTGACGCATGAAAATTATCGTGTTGAAAATGCAACTGAGATTTCCTTTGTACCAGCTCCTGATACAGGAATGACAACTGCTCAAACGATTTACTTTATTGGTTTAATAGTATTACTTTGTGGAGTAGGTATCATTTATGCGAATGCAAAACCTGTTGAAGAAAAGTAAAAATATGAAAAGGAGCCAGGCAATGCTGATTGGCTCTTTCCTTGTTTTTGGTGGAGCACTTGTTCTATCATGGAACTATCTTTTAAAAATGCGTGATGAAGTTTTTTCTGATATGAAGATTGCTATGATGGGAGTTCCTGCGAATGCGGAAGAAGTTCATCCGGAGGATGTTCCGGGGGCTCCTCCAGAACATTATGAAGAAACTTATGAAATTGATTATAGTAAATATTATGGAGTACTTGAAATTCCAAAGATTGGATTAAAAAGGGGATTCTACAATGTAGGTTCAAAGTATAATAACATTCAAAACAATGTCACAATGGTAAGTGGGTCTACTCCTCCTAATGAAGGAGTTGGAAATCTTATTTTAATGGCTCATTCCGGTGACTCTTGGATTTCCTATTTCGCCTATTTATATCGATTAGGAATCGGTGATGAATGTAGTATTACGATGAATGGAGGATCTACATACCGTTATCAAATTGTTGATATTTATCAAGTAAATAAATCAGGAATGCTTGTTTTAAAGTGGAATCATGATAAGACAACACTTACTTTAGTTACTTGTACAAAGGATAATGATTCCCAACAAACGGTATATGTTGCAGAATATATTGGCTAGAAGAAGGTGATAAAATGGAGTTGTCTTTGATAGAAAAAATAGGTGTTATTTTTCGTTATCTATTTTCTTCTTTTCTATCAATAGAGATGTTTATTATATCCTTTCTTTTATTTTTGATTTTAATTTGTGATTTAAAGAAAAATAATCGAATTGTTCAAGTGATTGCGATTGGAGTATATTTTGGATTTATTATTGGTATCTTTATTAGTTATACTGCTTATGTAAGAAATTCTTTTGATTCTTTTGTAAAAGCTATTATGAATTATATTTATTTTCCCTCTACGATTGTCTATTTTTTTATCATGATGTTTGTTGCGATGCTTTTACTATATACTTTATTTAGTAAGAGGCTCTCTGTTTTTAAAAAGATTGTCAATTACTCTGTTTTTAGTATTTTATTTTTCTTTTTTATGTCTTTTTTAACTTTGGCATCTTACAATAGTTATGATTTGATGGATATTCCTACTCTGTATGAGAATGATACTGTTTTATCTTTGGTACAACTTAGTAATTTATTATTATTTTTATGGATTTTATTTACAGGGTTTTATTACTTATATCATTATTTTAAAAAGAAATTTGATTAAAAAAATAAAGATTGGATTACCAATCTTTTATTTTTGTTGCGTAGTATTCTTCTAATGTAATGTTGTGTTCTTTGATATAGGTTGCTATTTCTACTCCTACATAACGATAGTGCCATTCTTCTACTTCGTATCCGGTTTCTTTTTCTTTTCCTTCTGGAAATCTTAAAATAAATCCATATTCATGAGCATGTTGTTGCATCCATTCATATTCTTTTGTCTTTCCAAAATTTGTATAGTTTTCTTTTTTATTATAGACATCTACTGCAAGGCCTGTTTGGTGTTCTGAATGGCCTGGTCTACCTGAATAGGTATCTGCTTTTTCAACACCATCTTCTTTGGCGTAACGGTTATATAAGTTTACTTGGTATTGATAACTACGATAGGTAGACATGGCGATGATTTGTAAGTTTTCTTCTTTTGCTTTTTTAGAAAGAGATTCAAATGCTTCTTTTGCGGGTTTTACAAGTCTCATATTACTGGATGCATACTTGGTATCTATCGTTTCTAGATTATCTGGTACATAGTTTTCGTCTAGATAATAATATTTATTCACCAGTACTTTTTCTGTATTGGTATTTTTAGATGGTAGTCTATATTCATAGGGAATTTGATCTAAGTTCATATTTACATCTTTTATAATTTGTGTTTCTTCTAGTTCTTTATTGTTTAATTGATACGCTAAATATCTATCTAAATAGTCTTTATTATAATAGTCTATTTCTTTTCCTATTTTTTCAAATTCTTTTTGTTTTTCTGTTACTTGATTTTCTTTTTTCTCAACTTTCTTTTCTTCTTTTTTGGTAAATACTTTGGGTAGGTTCCATAACAAAAATAAGATGAGTAGGGCTATTAGGATATTTTTCCATTTGATATGAATTTTTTTCTTTTTTCGAATGGTATTCATAAGATCACCCATTCCTATCATATCATTAATTTTTTCTTTTATTCATAAAATCTTTTTTTCCTCATATAAAATTTTAGGAGGATTTGTATGAAAAAAGGGTACTTTATTTTATTGTTTTTCCTAATTTTCCTTCCTTTTAGGGGGAATGCTTTAGAACTTATTCCTAATGCGAAGAGTGGTATTTTAATAGAAGCAGGTAGTGGGAAGATTTTATATGAGAAAAATATTCATGAACAATATAGTGTTGCTTCTATGACGAAGATGGTTGCACAAATTCTTATTATGGAAGAGTTAGAGGCAAAGAAGATTTCTTTAGATGATATTGTGACAGTGTCTAGAAATGCCAGTGAGATGGGTGGTTCACAAATCTATTTAGAAGAGGGAGAGAAAATTAGTGTTCGAGATTTATTAAAGGGAATTAGTGTTGCTTCTGGGAATGATGCGACTGTTGCGATGGCAGAATATATTAGTGGTAGTGAAGAGGCTTTTGTAAAAAGAATGAATCAAGTTGTTTCTCGTTTAAAATTAAAGCATACTCATTTTGAGAATTGTACGGGGCTTGATCAAAAAAATCATTATTCTAGTAGTTATGATATGGCAATGATTGCTAGAGAATTGGTGATGAATCATCCTAAGATTTTAGAATTTTCTTCTATTTATGAAGATTATTTAAGAGAAGATACGGATCATAAATTTTGGCTGGTAAATACAAATAAATTAATTCATTTTTATGAGGGAGCAGATGGATTAAAGACAGGGCATACGGATGATGCAGGATATTGTTTAGCAGCAACTGCAAAGAGAAAAAATTTACGACTTATTGGAATTGTGCTTGGAGAAGAAGATAGCAAAGTTAGAAATCAAGAAACAACAGAACTACTAGATTATGGATTTTCTTCTGTACAATCTAAGTGTCTTTTCCCCAAAAATCATAAAGTGCAAGAAATCAAAGTAGATATGGCGAAACCTTCTAAAGTAGATATTGTCTTAAAAGAAGATTTATGTGTTGTAGAAGAAAAAGGAGAAGAAAATGATTATCAATATCGTGTGCAATTAAACTCCTATTCCTATCCTTTCTATAAGGGAGATATTATTGGGAAAATAGAGGTGCTTTCTTCTAAAAAGGTTGTCGCAACAGGGGCTTTAACGGTTTCTAAAGATATTCATAAGTTATCTTTTCTTGAATTTTATAAAAGAACATTATTAAATTTTATTTCTGGTGTTTTTTAGTCTATTTATTAGACTTTTTTTATGGTATAATGATTAGTGTTAGATAGGAAGATGTATCATGAAAAAAAAGAAACCTTATAAATACAATTCAAAAAGTCGATTAACTCCTAATGCGAATTCTTTTCCTTTTAAAGTCAATAATATGAAAAATGATGCGATTAAGAACTTAGAAAATACATTAACAAAGTTTCGTATTATTGAAGAACCTATTGAAGAAAAAGAAGAATTGGATAATAGTTTTTTAGAGGGTAGAGTTCCTAAAAAAGAAAAAAAAGAAAAGAAAAAAATTACTTCTAATGTTTCTTTTCTCTCTTTCTTTCGAAAATTATTTTTAGGGTTATCTTTTGTATGTGCTATTATTTTAGTTGTTTTATTTGTTTCTAATACGGTACGTAATGTATTTTTTCCACAAGTAAAGAAAGTTCTTTCTCTTTCTCAGAAGACTAGTTCTCCTACTTTAGATGATAATTATTTATTTGTTGGGGGAATGCATACCAATCGTTTTGCTTTAAAAGATTATGATTTAGATTTTCATTATGTGAATGCTAGTGAAAAGAAGTATACAACGAAAGACTTGCTTGAAAATATGAAGTCTTCTATTTATGATTATAATCCTTCTATTATCTTTTTAGAGTTTGGGTTTGATGATTATCAAGAAGGAATTCGAGGAGAAGAATTCTTCTCTAATTATCGAAAAATTATAGAGGAGATTCATGAGAATCGACCAGATGCTGTTATTTATATAGAATCTTTTTATCCTATTAATACAGAGTTAAAGAAATTTGATGAGGATTTATTAAAAAAGAAGGTTACTTCTAATGAAATTCTTGAAGTTAATCAACAATTGAAGAAGCTTGCGAAGGAAGTAGATGCTACTTACCTTGATTTATATGCTTCTTTAAAGAAAGGAAAAGTGCTAAATCCTATTTATACAGATAATGGTGTTACTTTAAATGAAAATGGGTATCAAAAAATAGTGAATGAAATTCAAAAAGTGGTAGGTTGATAAAATGAAAGATAAGATATTAGAAAATCGTTTATATTGTTTTTTTATCAGTAGTGTTTTCTTATTTCTTGTCTTTTTTTATTTTGTTTTCTTTTTGATTAATCGAGATTTTTTATTGGAGTATCAAAGTCGTGTATTTCCTAATGTTTTATTAGATTCTTATGATTTGTCGAATGAATCTTATTCTCAAGTTGCTTCTTTTTTTCAACAAAGAGAAGATGAAATTCTTGATCAAAAAGTTGTTTTTTCTTATCAAGGAAAAGAGGTGGAAGCAACTCTTAAAGATATTGGGTTAGAGATTGATTCTTCTTTAACGATACAAGAAATTCAAAATTTTCAAAAGCAGTTATCTTATTCTAAAAAGTTATTGATGATGAATGAGAATTCTACTTCCTATCAATTTCCTTTTTATTATTCTTTAAAAGAAGAAGATTTTCGTAAGTTCTTTGAAGAGTTAGAAAAACAAGTTAATGTTTCTCCTACGAATGGTTATTTTGATACGAGTAATGGGGTTGTTTATCATGAGGGGAATGTTGGTTATCAGATTGATTATTCTAAAAATTTACAACTGATTCAAGATACTTTTGCGGGAAATTATGATTTTCAAAATCTTAAGATTTCTTTAATTGGAGAAGAGGTTCCTTCTTCTTATCAAGAATCTTACTCTCAGATAGATACTTTGGTTTCTTCTTTTGTTACTACGTTTGATTGGATTCCTTTACGTATTCAGAATTTAGAGACAGGTGTTCGTTATGTAAATGGGGCTATTGTAGAGCCGGGAGAAGTATTTTCTTTTTATCGGTATGCGGGTCCTTATAATAAAAATGGATATATTTTCTATTATGAATATGTTGGAAATGGTGTTTGTCAGGTAGCAACTACTGTTTATGATGCTGCTTTACTAGGAGGGCATGAGATTGTTACTCGTTCTCCTCATAAGAAAAAGAGTGTTTATGTAGATGGAGGACTTGATGCGACTGTTGCTTCTTCTGATGATGGAAGTTGGAATACGGATATGCAGTTTCGAAATGTTTACTCTTATCCAATTTACATTAAAGCTTATATTGTTGGACAAGAAATTCATGTAGAGTTTTGGTCGAATCATGATGCTCTTCAAGGAAAGAGTTATCGATTAGAATCTGTTTGGCTTGGAGGTAGGGGATATCAATCTTATCGATATACTTATCAAGATGGAGTAGAAGTTTCTAAAGAGTTGATTGCAACAACATGGTATCCAGAAGATTAGTGTTCTAATCTTCTTTTTTTGTACATATGATACTTTAGAAAGCGAGGAATTCATTTTGGAAATATTAAAAGTTAGTAGCAAATCTAATCCGAATAGTGTGGCAGGTGCAATTGCAAATGTCTTTCGAGAAAAGGGATGTGTTGAAGTACAAGCAGTAGGGGCTGGAGCTCTTAATCAGGCTGTTAAGGCAATTGCGATTGCACGTGGCTTTGTGGCACCAACAGGAGCTAATTTAGTCTGTATTCCGGCATTTCAAGATATTTTAATTGATACGGAAGAACGTACTGCTATCAAGTTAATTGTAGAAGCAAAATAGCTTCTTTTCTTTTGTTGTAATTTTTTTTAAATTATCTTATAATTTATTTAGAATAGGAGTGATTTCTATGAATGATAATACTTCTTTAGAAACTTATATTTGTTCTAGATGTGGAAATGAAGTTAACAGAAAATCGAGATACTGTATGAAGTGTGGAAATCTTAATCCTGATCATCCAGATAATGCGAAATATTTGTCTTTGATCAATCAAAATGGAAAGATGGAATATCAAGTAGGGGAGAATGGTATTTCTGTACAACAACCTAAAGTGAATCAAAATGAAGTGAATGCTCAAGGCGTTCTGATTTCTTTTGGAGATCATATGGGAAGTTTTAACTTATGCTTCTTTCTCAATTATTTTTTCTTTTTGTTTCTTTGTATTGGATTATTTATTTCACAATACATGGTTTGTGGAGATTTTATTACTCTTGCAAGAACAGATTTTAGTTATGTCCTTTTTATTCTTTCTCTTTTATCCATTTTTACGTATTCTTATCAATTATTATTTATGAAGATGAATACTAGATGGTGGCTTGCTTTCTTTCCCATTGTAAATCTTTATTTCTTTGCTTATGCTATCAATCATAATAAACTTCTTAGTTTTTTAGTCTATGTACCTATTATTGGAGAGTTTTATTTATTAGACTTATATTGGAAATTAGGAAAGGCTTTTCGTTCTAGTGGTCTTCTTACTATATTATTTCCTTTTATTATGATTCCTATCTTTGGATTTGGAAGTAGTGCTTTTGAAGGGGTTTGTTATATTAGTGGTAGAGATACTTTAGAAAAAGAGTATTCTAAGAAAAAACTATTTTTAGTGAGTTGTGTTATTTGTATTATTCTTTCTCTTGTTATGATTATTTTTGCTCATACGGTTCAGATACATGAGGGAATTGATGAAGTTAGTAGTTATTATTTGTATTATGCTTCTCAAAAAGTTGTAAGAAGAACGAAATTAAGAGTCGAGAAAAATCTAATTGAATGTGATCAGAAACAAGAAAATACGATTTATTTACATTTCCAAGATTTAGAAGATTATTTCAGCCTTCCTTTTTATGTTTACCGAGATCCGATAGAAGCAGTTATAAAAGTGTATATGCCTAATGGGGAAGGAGATCCTAGTAGTTTTCAATATTATATTTCGATGACAGATGGAACTTATGGATATCCAGAGACTCCTGTTGACCAGGTTCGTATTAAAACGATTCAAAAATATAAAGAGTTAGATTCTTCTTATGAGAGTGGAAACCAATGTTATTTTAAAAGAAGTGCTTGAAAAAGTTAGAAATATTTACTATAATAGACTCAAGTCGATAATTAGAACTAATAATAAGAATGTTTAATGGTAGAGAATTCGTGGTTGGTGAAAACGATATTAAAGTCTTATTTATCTACTCTATAGATGAATGTATATTCCGGGTGATACCGTTATTTAATTAAGTGAAAAGTAAGGATGGTACCGTGCAACTTGCACTCCTTTGGTATCATCCTTTTTTATTTTTTTATAAGGAGGAGAAAATATGATAGATATTAAATTAATTCGTGAGAATAAGGATGCAGTAAAAGAAAACATTAAAAAGAAATTTCAAGATGAAAAATTACCTTTGGTAGATGAAGTTTATGAACTTGATAAGAAGGTTCGTGATGTTCAAGTACGTATGGATAATTTGAAAGCAGAGAAAAATAAGCTTAGTGGGGAAATTGGAAAACTTATGAAAGAGGGTAAGAAGGATGATGCAGAAGATGTTAAAAAAACCATTGCTGCTTCTGCTGATGAAATTTCTAAGCTAGAAAATGAACTTGGTGAGATTAGTGCTCAAATTAAGGAAAAGATGATGGTAATTCCTCAAATTATTGATGAATCTGTTCCTATTGGACATGATGATAGTGAAAATGTAGAGGTCGAAAAATTTGGAGATCCTGTTGTTCCTAAGTATGAGATTCCATATCATGCCGATATTATTGAAGCGGTTGGAGGAATGGATAAAGATGCTGCTGGTAGAACTTCTGGACAAGGATTTTACTATTTGCTTGGGGATATTGCTAGACTTCATGAAGCTATGATTGCTTATGCAAGAGACTTTATGATTGATGCTGGATTTACGTATGCTATACCACCTTTTATGATTCATAGTGATGTTGTTACTGGTGTTATGTCTTTCCCTGAAATGGAAGCTATGATGTATAAGATTGAAGGAGAAGATTTATATTTGATTGGTACTTCTGAGCATTCTATGATTGGTAAATTTAAAGATCAAATCTTGAAAAAAGAAGAATTGCCTATTCATATGACAAGTTATTCTCCATGTTTCCGTAAAGAGGGAGGGAGTCATGGTCTAGAAGAAAGAGGTCTTTATCGTGTTCACCAATTTGAAAAACAAGAAATGATTGTTATTTGTGAACCAGAAGATTCTATGGATTGGTATGAGAAGATGTGGAAATTAACGGTACAATTATTCCGTAATTTTGATGTTCCTGTAAGACAGTTAGAATGTTGTAGTGGAGACTTAGCAGATTTAAAAGTAAAATCTTGTGATATTGAAGCATGGAGCCCTCGTCAACAAAAATATTTCGAAGTTGGTTCTTGCAGTACATTAGGAGATGCTCAAGCAAGACGTTTAGGAATTCGTACAAAGGGAGAAAAAGGAACTTACTATTTACATACGTTAAATAATACCGTTGTTGCATCTCCAAGAGGATTAATTGCTTTGATTGAGAATAATTATCAAGAAGATGGTAGTATCTTAATTCCTAAAGCTTTACAACCTTACATGGGTGGAAAGACTAAGATTGAGAAAGTACAATAAGACATTTTAAAGAAGGATTTTGATAGAGATCCTTTTTTTATTTTTCATTTTCATCATTCAATGTTACAATGATAATAGTAGGATGTGATGATATGGCTGTTTTAATAGGAGTTCTTATTTTTATTGGTTTTTGTGTTTTTGTTTACTTTTTTATTCGACATAAAATTCGTAAGACGCTTAATCGTGCTGGATTTCAAGGAATGAATCTTATGGATGTTATTGAAGAAGCTAGATTAGAAGATCAAGAAGTTCCTAAGTCTTTGTCTAGTATGGATCGTATTTATTTAGAGAATATTCGAAAAGATTTTCCAGATATTTCTATTGAAGAATTAAAAAGAAATGCAGAGAGTAATTTATTAGATACTTATCGGGCTATCGAGAAAAAAGATTCTTCTTCCTTAAAGGGAAAGTTAAAAAGCTTTGCGGATAAAATGATTTCTGAGTATCAAGGAAGAGATATTTCTTTTGATGAGTTTCATATTCACAATACGGTTATTTCTAAATATCAAAAAGAGGGTGGAGTTGCGACTATTACGTTAGCTTCTAGTTTTCAGTATTATTTTACAGAGAAAGGGAAACGTGTTAAGACACAGGATCGGGTACGTGAAGAATATATTTATGTTTATGATATGAGTAAAGTAGATAGTAATCTTAAAAATTTAGGAATTCATTGCCCTAATTGTGGGGCTCCTATTACGACGCTTGGAGAGAAGAGTTGTCAGTATTGTGGAAGTACTACGATTGCTTTTATTGGACGTATCTTTACATGCAATGATATTGTTCGATATTAAAACTTTTGATATAATTTATGATAGGATGTGATACTATGAACGAGAATGAATCTATGTTCCAACCGGAACTAGGGAATTTTGCAACGGATGATACGAATGCGGTTGTTGTTCCTAGTGCTGTAGAAAGTAGTTATAATCCTGTTCCTGATACGGAACAGATTCCTTGTTATACTTTTTCTTGTGGAGATTGTCATACTGTTTATAGTACAATCCAAGAAGCAAGTGGAAATATTTGTGTTTTCTGTGGTGGAAAAAATGTTCAAAAGATTGAATCTTCTGATTTTCAATCTTATCTTGTTGTTCCTTTTACGCAAACTTTAGAAGATGCTATTAGCGAGTATAAGAAAAAACTTCGACTAAATCCTTTTGAACCATTTTCTTTTGTGAAAAAGTCTACCATTGCGCAAATGAAAAAAATTTATATTCCTTGTATGTTATATGACTTTAATGTGGCAGGAAGTGTTGTTTTTTTAGCAGCAGATAAAGCTAGTAAAGTTCCTAATGCTCCTATGCAAAAGTTTGAAAGTCTATATACTACGAATTTTGATTATAGTAATTTGTTAATGTCTCAGTATTCTAAAATAGGAGATTCCTATTTAAGTACTTTAAATGAATATACTTTTTCTGATCTTACTGATCTTAAACTGGAACAAATTGGAGATAGTTATCTTATTTCTGGAGATGCTGATTTAGAGCAAATGCTTGAGAGTGCTAGAGAAAAGGTTGGAAAACATTCTGTTCATATTGTTAGAGAAAATATTCCTCATGAGTTAAAGAAATTACAAAATAATAATACTGTTACTTCTAATTTATCTATTCGTAAGGTATTTGTTCCTATGTATTATATTAATTTAAAACATAAGGGAAAAGCTCATATCTTTCTTATGAATGGACAAAATGGAAAGTCTATTATTGATTTACCAATGAGTGGAGCTAGTATTTTTGTATTTAGTGTCTTTGTTTTTGTGGTTATCTTTTTACTTGTTTCTCTTATTGCATATTTTATTTAGGAGGTATCTATTATGAAGAGATATTTATGGATTCTTTTACTTTTTATCTTTCTTGTAGGACTTCCTGTTTCTGCAGCTCCTGTTCAATATACTAGAACGAAAAATTCGCCTCGTCTTCCAAAAGATGTGTCTTTGGAAACCGTGAATTTGGATGATGTTTTAAAGACACCTTCCGTAGATGCGAAAGCTAAGATTTATGATTTTGCGGATTTGTTATCTGAAGCAGAAGAAGCACAAGTCTATATTCAATTAAATGAATACATTAAAAATACGGGAATTGATGCTATTATCGTTACTACCGATGATTTAGCTGGTTTTGAAATTAATGATTATATTTATCATTTCTATGATTATAATGATTTTCAAAATATAGGAATCTCTTTTGTTCTTTATACCAATAATGGAAATCCAAGTGTTTTTGTTGGTAGAAATGGACCTAAGGGTAGTGAGGTTTTTAATGCTTATCCTGATGCTACGATTAGTAGTGTGTTAAAAACGATTTATACACAGCATATTGCAAAAGGTAATTATGTTGGTGCTTTTCAAACTTATATTCAATTAATTGATGGAATCTTTGTTAAAGTGTATGGACAAGAGCCAATTGGTACGGCAAGTACTAAGAGTTTTCCTTGGGTAGAAGTGATTGTCATTTCTTTTGCACTATCTTTTATCATTGTTTTACTTGTTATTTCTAAGTATCAAAGACCATTAAAATTAATTGATTATACTGTTAAAAATAGTGTGAATGAGACTACTATGATTGTCAAATGTGAACATGATAGACCAGTAGTTGCCAATACGGGAGGGAATTCTTAAAAAAACTTTATTTTAAAAAAATTATATATTATAATAATAGTAAGATAAAATTAGATGTAAAGGAGATTAATTTATGGGATTAATTAAAGCTGCTGTTAGTGCAGTAGGTAGTACTCTACATGATCAATGGAAAGAGTATATTAAATGTGATGATTTAGGAAATGATATTTTAATGAAGAAAGTATCTACTCCTAATGGAATTATTTCAAAGGATAGTGCAATTCAAGTTGCTACTGGACAAATTGCTGTTATCTTTCAAAACGGACAAATTTTAGATGCTACTGCAGAGGAAGGAATTTATACTTTTGATCAATCTACTTCACCTTCTTTCTTTGCTGGACAATTTGGGGAAGTATTTAAAGAAATGTGGACTCGTTTTACTTATGGTGGAGGAGTTGCTAAGGAACAAGCTGTTTTCTATATTAATGCTAAGGAAATTATGGATAATAAGTTTGGTACACCAGCACCTATTCCTTTCCAAGATTGGTCTCATCCTATTCCAAATCAAATGACGGGAGCTATGAGTCCATTAAGAGTAGAAGTTAAATGTTTTGGTAAATATACTTTTAAAATTACGGATCCAAGTACTTTTATGAGTAAAATTGCTGGTACTGCTGATGAATATCGTAAAGAAGATTTATGTGAACAAATGAGATCAGAAGTTATTGGGTCTTTCCAAAATGTCTTAAATGAATTAGGAAACTCTGAACATAAAGTTCCTGTTCTTGAACTTCCAAGTGCAACAGATGAAATTAAAACGACAATGGATCAAAAAGTATTTGATCAACCAATTCGTGATCGTGGAATTAGTATTGTAGGATTTATTGTTGAATCTGTTACTCTAGATGAAGAATCTAATAAGAAAATTGATAATTACGAACTATCTTCCAATACACATATGCAACAAGGTACGCTTGTTGGAAGTTATGCAGAAGCTGTTAAAGATGCTGCAAATAATCCTAATGGAGCTGCTAATGGATTTGTTGGTGTTGGAATGATGAATATGGCAAGTGGTGGTATGATTGGTGGAACTGCTCAAGGTGTGTTCCAACAAAATCAAGCTGCCCCAGTTGCTGCTGCCGCTGGAGTTGCTACTGCACAAGGAGCTGCCCCTGCTGCTGGTGGTGCACCTGCTGCTGGAGCTAAGTTCTGTCCTGAATGTGGTACTCCTACGAATGGAGCTAAATTTTGCTCTAATTGTGGAAAATCATTAATGTAGATAAAAGACTAGAAAACTAGTCTTTTTTTTATAAAAAGGATTTATAGTCCTTTTTATTTGTTGTTATTTCAACCCTTTTTCTTCTTTTTTCTATTGAAAAAAATTTCAAAAAAAATCTAAAATTTCTTGATTTCCTTGATATAAAAGGAAATTGACTCGATAAAAATTTTTTATAGTGTAAAAATAAGTAAAATTTGACTCCTTTTTCCTTTTCTGTTAGAATAGTGAAATGTCACGTGCGAAATGGTACGAAGAGGTGAAATATTTATGACAAATAGTGAACAGCAAATGGTTAGTGCTTGTAAGGATGACCCCTCGATAATTTTTAAGATGATTAATAAAGGTTATTTTGAAGTGGTTGAGAAATTAGTAGAGGATAATTCTATTGATGTTAATTTAGTAGATGGAGCAGGTAATGATATCGTTACTAGACTTTTAAAAGCTAGACAATATGATTTAGTTGTTCAATTAATGAAGAAAAGAAATTGGAACGTCAATCATAAGAATCAAGAAGGAAATACTTTTGCTCATGTCCTTGCTCATGATAATTCTTTATGTGCAATTCCAGTTGTTGAACAGTTGAATAAAAAGAAAAACTATCTTCCTAATATTAAAAATAATAAAGGGGAGACTATTCTTGACCGGGCACTTAGTAGTAATTATTTGTGTACTGCGATTAAGATTATTCAAGATAAGAGATTTAATTCTGTTGATCTTTCTTCTTTTAAATCTTTATGTAATGCTTTGATACAAAGTAATCAGTATGGTAAATATACAAAGATTAATACATTAGAAGTGATTGTTGAGAATTTTGAGAAAAAAGATTTAGAACCACAGGTTGCTAAATTAATTGAGAATTTAAGTGATAATATGGATGATATTAAAAGAGATATTATGAATAATGATTCTAGACTTTTAAATTCTTTGATTAATGGTAATTAAAAGGCTTTTGCCTTTTTTTGTTTGTGTTGATAAAATGTGAAAAATGTGTTAAATTATGATTGTTTTGGAGGGATTGTTATGCATTTACCTGATTATAGAGAAGCTAGGACTCGTGATAAGAGAAGTTATCAAAGATTATCTTTTTCTTTGGATTCTAGTATTATGAATAAGTATGCTGGTAAAAAGTATTTTGTTAAGACTTATGGTTGTCAAATGAATGAACATGATAGTGAAAATATTTGTGCTTTACTAGAGACTCTTGGTTTTTTAAAAGTAGATGATTATCCTGATGCTGATTTAGTCTTATTAAATACCTGTAGTATTCGTGAGAATGCTCATAATAAGGCATTTGGTATGCTTGGACGTTTAAAGCATCTTAAACAGGTAAATAAGGACCTTATTATCGGAATTAGTGGTTGTATGGCACAAGAGGCTTCTGTAGTTGATCAGATTATGAGAGATTATCCTTTTGTGAATTTTGTAATTGGTACTCATAATTTTTATCAATTACCTGAAATTATTGATCAGGCAATTACTTCTTCTAAACAACAAATTGAAGTTTATTCTCGAGAGGGAGATTTGGTAGAGGGAGTTCCTGTTGTTCGAACGAGTCCTTTTAAAGCCTATGTTAATATTATTTATGGTTGTGATAAATTTTGTACTTATTGTATTGTTCCTTATACAAGGGGTAGGGAAAGAAGTCGTAAGAAGGAAGATATTTTAGAAGAAGTAAAAGAATTAATTCGAGATGGTTATCAAGAGGTTACTTTACTTGGACAAAATGTAAATGCTTATGGAAAAGATCTTTATGATGACTATGGTATGGGGGATTTATTAGAAGATATTGCGAAGTTAGAAATTCCTAGAATTCGATTTATGACAAGTCACCCTTGGGATTTTACTGATAAAATGATTCAAATTATTGGTAAGTATCCTAATATTATGCCTAGTATTCATTTACCTGTTCAGAGTGGATCAAATCGTATTTTAAAGAGAATGGGTAGAAGATATACGAGAGAGAGTTATTTGGAATTGTTTCATAAGATTAAAGAGACGGTACCTAATGTATCTATTTCAACCGATATTATTGTAGGTTTTCCTGGGGAAGAGGAAGAGGACTTTTTAGAGACTTTATCTCTTGCGGAGACATGTCAGTATGATAATGCTTTTACTTTTATCTTTTCTGCGAGAGAGGGGACGCCTGCTGCTAAGTTAGAAGATCATACTCCTCTTGAGGTGAAAGAAGAGAGGCTTCAAAGATTAAATGAAGTCGTGAATGCTTCTTTTCTTAAGAATCATAAGAAGTTAGAGGGATGTAGAGTAAAAGTATTGGTAGAAGGTATTTCTGAGAAGAAAGATATGTATTTTGGATATAGTGAGACCAATCAATTAATTAATTTTACAAGTAATCAAGAACTTACTTGTGGAGAAATTGTTGAGGTTGAAATTACTAGTGCTAAAACTTGGAGTTTAGATGGAAAATGTGTATCAAGCAATTGATGAAGTGATCTCTTGTATTGTAGAATCTGCTGATTATCAAAATTGTCTTTCTTATCAAGATAAGATGAAAGATAACCCAGAGATTACTACTTTGATTCAAAAGGTTAAAGATACACAAAAAAAATATGTAAAGAGTGGGTATGCTCCTTCTATTTTAGAAGAGCTAGAGACCTATCAAAAACAATTAGATGAGATTCCTATCTATAAGATGTATCAACAATCTTTAGATCGAGTAAATGAAATGATTTCTTATGTTAGAGAAAGCCTTAATCAATATTTTTCTTCTTTATTAAACGAAAAGAACTAGAATTTTTCTAGTTCTTTTACTAATTTATCTACTGTGTCTGTAATAAAGTTTCTTATTTCTGAAATATCTAGAGAATATGTTTTTTCTTGTTTTGAGTTTTCTATAATGATTCCCATCTTATTTATTAAAATATCTAATTTATCAATTGGAATTTCTTCTATCGTTGTTGTTGGTTCTTCAAATGGTTCATAGAAAAGAGATAGATCTAAGTCATATTCTTCTATTACTTTAATATTGAGATTGGTATAATCTGAATAAATTAATTCTTGTATTTCTTCTTTTGTAGATGCAATTACTGTACCATCTAATAGACGAATGGAATTATCATATGTAATATGATCTAGGTAACCATCAAACCATTCTTTATCGGTAAATAGGTGAGTGTAGTATCCTAAGTCAAAGGCATTCTTTTTAAAATTAGGATATTTTAGTTCAAATAATTTTAAATTTGGAACATCTGCACGATAACTATTTTTAATAAAGTGTGAATCTTCTTTTGTTTTTCCTATTTGTTTTGCAAGATCTGGGGCAATGGAACCTAATAAATAATCACGTTCCTTTTCTATTTTTCCTATTCTTCTTTCTAATTCTTTTGCGACTGCAAGATGGATAATTGCTGATGCCATAAATCATGACCTCCTTACTATATTTTCATTATATCATAACTCTACCAGTTTTTTCCGTAATAAAAGTCAAAATTGTCTAAGTTTTCATCACTTGCCATAGATGATTGTCTAGATTTTTTTGCTTCTTTGTTCCTCTCTTTTAATTCTTGTTCTTTGTTTTCTTGATTGGAACTGTTATTATGGGAGGAAGTTTGTTCTTGTTTTTCTCCATTTGTTTCTTTTGCTTCTAACTTTTTAATTTCTTCTTCTAAATTTTCGGCATCCATACTGATTCCGCTTTTATCGTTTTCATCGGCACAATGATTTTGGTATAAAATTTCTCGTGCTTTTTTTAAAATTTCTTCTTCGTTGTTTGTTGCTTGTTTTACATAAGTAAGAGATAAATTGATTTCTATATCACAAACTCTTCTTTTAGGAGGATTCTTTTGTAGGGCTTCTTCATAAGACTTTCTTGCTTTTTCGTATTCTCCTTTTTGAAAGTACATATTTCCTTCGTTATAGTTTGCTATATAGTCTTCTAATGTTTTTCTTGTTTTTAATTTTTCTATTTTTTTCTCGTTATAAATTCCTTTTTTATTTTCTGCAATAAAGGATTCGTTTAGGAGATACGTGTACAAAGTATTTAAAAATAAGATTGTTAGAAGTATTAAGAATAATTTTTGTCCTATTTTCATTTTATCGTCCTCCTTGTTTCTTTTATCTCTACGATTAGTAGAATTAGGAGAGGAATCGCAAATAGGAAATAGCAATCTTGGTATCCTTCTTTTGTGCTTTTTGTTTTTTCATAGCGAGCGATTTTTTCAATTTCTTTCTCCTGTTTTTTGATTTCTTTTTCTTCTGCTTTGGCATAAGGAATTTCTAAGTCACTCGCAATCTTTTTTAGGTTCTTTTCTTCTAATTTTGAAATGGCTTCTTTTGTAGGATACTCACTATAGTCTATTAGGTAAGAGTCTGTAGTATTATCCATCATATGGGCTCCTTCTGTTGTTCCATAGCCTAGGATGATTCCACCATCTATATATTTATGCAGAGATTTGTAACTTTCTAATGCTTGTTGATTGGTTATTTCTCCATCACTCATGAATATTACAATTCTTGTTCTTTCTTTTTCTTCTTCAGCAGAACGCTTTAGTAATTTTTCTAGTTCTTCTTTTGGAGTATTTAGAGAAGTTCCTTTTGCGTAAAAACTTTTTACAGGTTCTGTGATTTCTATTGCTTCTTTTACCATTTCCGTATCTCTTGTATAGGGAATGGTTAGTTTTGCAGTGTTGTTAAATAGGATGAGTGAAAACCTTGCTCCTGCAAAATCTTGTATGATTTTTTTACTATCTTCTTTTACGCCATCTAATCTTTTTCCGCTTCCGTTATAGTCTTCTGCATTCATACTAATGGTATTATCGATTACAAAAATGATATCTAAATTGCTTGTTAGATTCTCTTGATTGTTTAGATGAATCATTGGCCTTAAATTGATTAGAAATAGTAGAATGAAGATTATTTGATAATTTCTTTTTGCCTGTTTTAAAAGAAAAACTTCTAATAGAATGATTAATAGAATCATGATTGGAAGTGGAATTATTGGAAAGAATTTCATGATACCACCTTCTTTCTTATTAGAAGAATGGCAATGAAGGAGAATAACAATCCTAGAAGAGGAAGAAGAGGTTGGTCTACTTTTTCTTTTTCTATTTTGCTTTCTACTAGTGTTTTTGATGTCTTTTCAATTTCTTTTACAATCTTATCTGTTTTATTGCTATCTTCATACAATTTTCCATTTGTCATTTCTACTGCATTTTTAAGGGCTTCTTTATTTTCTTTGGTGATATTATCTGTACTAATTCCATAGACAATAATCTTTTTTTCTTTTCCTATTTCTGCAGCTTCTTCTAGTGTTAATAGAGGTTTTCCTTCTAGGGCATTATCGGTTGTGAAGATAATGATTCTTGTTCGTTCTTCTTCTAAATTTGAGAAGGTTTGGATACAAGATGCTAGACCATCTCCTATTAGAGAACTTCCTCTTGTTTCATTTCCTTCTAATGTTCCATTATATATGTAGTTTATCACCGAATAATAGTCTTCTCCTGTATAGGGTCCATATTGGTATGAATTGTTTGCTTTTAGTGATTTTTCTATTTCTTCAAGGGAAGTTTTTGTATATTGATAATCATCGGTTAGAGGAGAAATTAGAATAGATGTTGTATTAAAAATAGAAATTCCAAACCGTTCTCCTTTTAGGGAGTCTACGGTATTTTCTAAATCTTTGATTAATTCGATATTTAACTGGTCTACTGATGAAGATACATCCATACATAAAACAATGTCTCTTTTATGGGCGCTTTCTTTTTTTGTTTCTTCTTTTTGCAATCTTGTACAAAGTAGGAGAGAAGAAAGGATTGCTACTGCATAAGAAAAATAAAGAAGTTTTTTATAAAAGTGATATTTCTTTTTTAGAGATTGATAGTAGGGCGTATTTTCTATAAACTCGGTGTTTGCAATTTTTATTTTTTTAATTTCTTTTTCCTTTTTTGTCTCTTTTTTTCTTAAGGATAGAATGATTCCTATTAAGAAAAGAATTCCCAAAATTTTATATTTTATTTCCATTCTTCTATTACCTTCTTTGTTTTTTCAATGGATTTTAAAATATTTTTTTCTTCTTGTTTGGCAAATTCTGGTACGTAGTATTCTTCTATTAATTCGGATATTTTGGGAATCTTTAATTTTTTAATTTCTGTAAGAGAATAATTAGAAAGTTTTTTCTTTGTTTTCTCTTCGGTAAAGGAACGTAGTAATTTACTTAGTTTTTGATAAGCTTGACGATTGGAGATTTTATTTTCTATGACTTGTTGTTTTAACTCTTCTAGGTCATGTATCCATATTTTTGTTTCTATTTCTTTTGGAAGTGTTGTTCTTACTACTTGTTTTTTCGTTTTCTTTTTTAGAATAAGAGAAAGGAGTAAGAGAATGATTCCTCCTAAAAGAACGAATAGGGGTAGTAGGGAGTAGGAAAACATTGGTTTCAAATAATTTTCTTCTAACATATTATCCCTCCAATAATTTTATAATTTTTTCATTAATCTCTTCTTCTTTATGAATCATTACTGAGTTTATTTTTAATCTTTTTAGATTTCTTTTCTTTTTTTGCCAGAACTCACTCTTTATTTTCTCTTCTATTTCTTTTAGTTGTTCATCTTTTAAAAAGAATTCTGGAATTTGTTTTTCGTCTGTTACATCCCAAATATTTTCTCCATGCATTTCATGATCTTTTATACAGATGAGAAAGATATCACTTGTTTGTTTTAGGGCTTGTAATGTCTTTTTCTCTATTAAATTTAGTCCTGCAAGATCAGTGATGATAAAGATGACTTTTCTTTCTTGGATATTTTTTACAACTTCTTGTAGTGTTTTTTCGATACTATAGTTTTCTTTTGGCATGTTGTGATTATAGTCTGATAGATACTCTTCTAGTGCATATAAATTTTCTTTCCATGGTTTCCATTCTAATTTTTCTTTTTGGTAGATCATGGCTACTTTATCTTTGTTGTTGATGGCAAGATATCCAATGGTACCTGCTATGAAGGTTGCTAAATCTTTTTTGTTTTCTAATTCATCGGTTACGGCTTCCATTTTAAGACCAGTATCTAAAATCAACAAAACATTATGTTTTTTCTCGGCAATAAATTGTTTTACGAGCAAGTTTCCACTTCTTGCAGAAGACTTCCAATCAATATCCTTATAATCATCATTTATGGTATACTCTCTTAAATTTTCAAAATTTAGGCTTTTTCCTTGATAAATGGATTTATAATTTCCTTCTAATAAATTTCTTGTTTTCTTATGAATGGGAATGGATAGTTTTGCTTGGATTTTGTGGATATATGTTAATGTTTTCATGGAGTAGGTACCGCTTCCATAATGGCGTCAATGATTTGTTCTTCTGTTACTTTGTCAGCAACAGCAGAAAAATTTAGGGAAATTCTATGACGAAGAATACTATAACGTAAGTCTTTGATATCATCTGGTGTTACATAGCATCTTCCTTTTATCAAAGCAAGAGCTTTTGAGCATTCCATAAAAGCAATGGTTCCTCTAGGACTTGAACCTAAATCAATGTATTCTGCAAAATTTTTCTCAATGTAGTTTGCAGGGTATCTTGTTGCTAAAATAATTTGGGCAATATATTTTTTTACAGATTCATCTATATATACTTTTTTCGTTATCGTTTGTAAATATTTTAAATCCTCTAATTTTAAGATGGCATCTTTTTTCTCAAATGCATTTTCTTCTATCTTTTTTAGCATTTCTACTTCTTCTAGTACTGTTGGGTAATCTAATTTCTCTTTGATTAAGAATCGATCTAGTTGTGCTTCTGCAAGAACATAAGTTCCTTCTTGTTCAATTGGGTTTTGAGTTGCGATTACTACAAATATTTCTGGTAGAGAATATCGTTTTCCATCGATTGTAATTTGTCTTTCTTGCATGGCTTCTAAGGTAGCACTTTGTGTTTTTGCACTGGAACGATTGATTTCATCTAATAGAACAAAATTTGCAAATATAGGTCCTATTTTGGTTTCAAATTCACTTGTTTTATAGTTAAATATTTGGGTACCGATAATATCACTTGGAAGTAAGTCTGGTGTACATTGTATTCTTTTAAATTCTCCTGCAACGGCATCGGTTAGTACTTTTGCTGCTGTTGTTTTGGCAAGACCTGGAACGGATTCTAGTAAAATATGTCCATTTGCCATGATGGCAATTAATAGAGATCTTAAAAGATTTTTTTGTCCTACAATTTGACTAGAATAATATTTTTCTATTTCTTCCAAAATTGTTAAAGATTTCTTTAATTCTTCTTCCGTAATTGTTTCTTTTTCCATTCTTTTTCCTAACTCCTTTTTTTCTTTTATTTTATGATAATCTTTTTGAATTCTCAAGGGATGTTTGTTTATTTTTTTTCTTCTTTGCATAAAATAGGGTGGAGGTATTTATGACAAATTATAAAGAAATTGTGACAAAAGCTGTTTTGTCGAAAGGAAAGAGATTATTTACAGACACAGGTGAACTTTCTGTAGAAAACCCCTCTACCATATTAGGGTGTTGGGTGATTAATCATACCTTTCGAGGAGTGCGAAATGGCGATAAAATTGTAATTCAAGGAAGTTATGATGTTAATATTTGGTATTCTTATGATCATGATTCTAAAACGAATGTTGTTGGCGAGACAAAAGAATATACAGAAACCATTTATATGAAACAACATGAGGAGACTACAGAAGAAGAGGTCATTGTTCGTAGTTTGAAGCAACCGACCTGTGTTGATACAACTCTAAAAGAGAATACCATAACTTATACCATTGAAAAGGAGTTGGGTATTGAACTTGTTGGAGATGTCAAAGTAAAAGTAGAAGCTATGGGAGAAGATCCTTGGGATGAGATTGGAGAAGAGTCAGGGGTTGATCAAGAAATTCAAGAGAACTTTATTCAGGAAGATACGGTTTTATAAAAAAGATGGATGTTAACAAAAAATAGTTGACATCTATCTTTTTCTTTTATATAATAACCTTGTTATTTAGAAATGGAGGGATTTATTATGGCAGTAAAAATAAGATTAACAAGAATGGGTGCTAAAAAGAGACCAACTTATCGTATTGTTGCGACGGATTCTCGTCGTCCAAGAGATGGACAATATCTAGAATTAATTGGAACTTATGCACCAATTGATGTATTAGAAAAACAAGTAAAAATTAATGAAGAAGTTGCTTTAAAATGGCTTAATAAAGGAGCTATTCCTACTGATACTGTTAGAAACTTATTTAGTAAAGAAGGAATCATGAAGAAATTTGCTGATTCTAAGAAAAAGGATAATTAATTATGAATGATTTAGTTGCTCTTACAGAAGAAATTGTAAAATCATTAGTAGAAGATGAAGATGGAGTTAGTGTAAAAGAATTTCCATCTGAAGAAGAAAATGTTATCTTAATTCAAGTAATGGTTAATGAACAAGATATTGGTAGAGTTATCGGTAAGGATGGAAGAGTAGCGAATGCTATTCGCACTTTGGTTCAAGCAAGTAGTGCTCTTCAAGATAATAAATATGTTAAAATTGACATAGATAAGTTTTAGGAAGTACTTTGTACTTCCTTTTTTGTTGCAATTGTTATATAATTTTTAATGAGGTATTTTTATGAATTTAGAGTTACAAATACCAAATCATATTGGTATTATTATGGATGGAAATGGAAGATGGGCACAAGAGAAGGGTATGCCTCGGACAATGGGCCATAAGAGCGCAATTAAGACATTAAAAGAATTGTGTTTACATATGGCAGATGTTGGAGTTCATTATGTATCCTTATATGCTTTTTCTACCGAAAATTTTAAGAGAGAAAAAAGTGAAGTAGACTTTTTAATGGATTTGTTTATTTCTTCTTTTCAAAAAGAGTTTCAATTCTTAATTGAAAAAGATGTTAGAGTTTGTTTTTCGGGAAGAAGAGAACCTTTACCTGAAAAAGTATTACAAGCTATGGATAAAATTGTAGAAGATACGAAGAATAATCAAAAGTTTACTTTAAATATTTGTCTAAATTATGGTTCTCATGCAGAAATTGTGGATACTACAAGAAAAATCTGTGAAAAATATCATAAGGGAGAAATCTCTTTAGAAGATATTACAGAAGAGTATATTCAAAAGAATTTATATCAAGATCTTCCACCACTAGATTTTGTGATTCGAACTAGTGGAGAATTAAGAATTAGTAATTTTATGTTATATCAAGCAAGTTATGCAGAATTTTATTTTCCAAAAGTTTATTTTCCGGATTTTACAGTAGAAGAGTTTGATAAAGCCATTGTAGAATATCATAAAAGAAATAGAAGATTTGGAGGAATTCAAAAATGAAAACAAGAGTCATTAGTGCAATCGTTATTGTAATCTTATTTGTCCCTTTCTTAATTATTGGTGGACTTCCTTTTGCTATTTTTATGTCTTTGTTAGCACTTGGTGCTTTGTATGAACTTATCAAAGTATGTGAAAGTAAAAAGAAGTTTCCTGTTTTCTTAAAAGGGATTGCTTATTTATTGGTTATTGCTTTTTGTATGAATCATTTTGATTCTATTGAATTTTCTTCTAATTTTGATTATCGAGTAATGGCAGGAATCTTATTTATCTTCTTGGCTCCTATTGTATTTATGGATGACTTTGATCGTTATCACTTTGTGGATGCGTTATCGTTAATTGGTTCTTTATTATTTATTGGACTTAGTTTTAATTTAATTGTTCTAATTCGTAATTTTGATTTAAATTATCTAATCTATTTGCTACTTATTACAACAATTACGGATACTTTTGCTCTTATTAGTGGTAAGTTAGTGGGAAGACATAAATTATGTCCTAAAATTAGTCCGGGTAAGACAGTAGAAGGTTTAGTAGGGGGCGTTTTAATGGGTACTTTTGTTGCGACTGCTTTTTACTATACCGTTATTCAATCTAATATTAGTTTGGTTCTTGTTATTCTTGCAACGGCTGGATTATCTTTAGTAGGACAGTTAGGAGATTTGGTTTTTTCTGCGATTAAAAGGTATTATAAAGTAAAAGATTTTTCTAATTTAATTCCTGGACATGGTGGTGTTCTTGATCGTTTCGATAGTTTAATTTTTGTTACTTTCGCATTTATTATATTAAAAGGAATTCTATTCTAGGAGGGGATTGGCGTAATGTCCATTATTATTAATTTATTACTATTTATTGTCGTTTTATCTGTTATTATTGCATTTCATGAATTTGGTCATTTTTTACTTGCAAAATTAACAGGGGTTTATGTTTATGAATATTCTATTGGTATGGGTCCTAGACTTTTTGGATTTAAAAAGGGAGAGACTGATTACTCTGTTCGAGCAATTCCTATTGGTGGGTATTGTCAGTTAGCAGGGGAAGACTTGGATGAGGATGATTCCAAAAAAGTACCTAAAAATCGTCGTTTACAAAATAAAAAACCTTGGCAAAGATTTTTGATTATGGTTTTTGGACCAGTCAATAACTTCATTTTAGCCATGATTTTGTTATTTGCAATTGCCCTTATTTGGGGTGGTATGACCATGAATCCTGTTATTACAGAAGTTGAGAAAGATAGTGCTGCTGCCAAAGCTGGTCTTTTAGCAGGAGATACGGTTTTAAAAATTAATGGTCATAAGATTTCTAGTAGTGATGATATTTCTTTATATTTAGCAATTTCTGATTATAAAAAAGGAAGTACTTTCCGTGTTGAGAGAGAAGATGGGACTTACCGTACGATTCAAGTAAAACCTAAAAAGGTTAAACAAGATGGAGAAGATGCCTATCATTTTGGAATTGTTATGCAACAAAAAGAAATGAAAGGATTTCTCAATGCTTTTCGTTTTACTTGGATGAAGACAAAATCTATTTTTAAGCAAATGTTTGTAACCGTTGGTTCTTTATTTACTGGTGGCGTTAAAGTAACACAACTTGCGGGACCGGTTGGTATTTATTCCATTGTAGGAGAATCTCGAGCAGGAGGAGCAATGAATGTTATTTACTTAATGGCTCTTCTTAGTATCAACGTTGGATTTATTAATTTACTTCCTATTCCTGCTTTTGATGGAGGACATATCTTATTTATCTTAATTGAACTTATTAAAGGGTCTCCAATTGATCCTGAACTTGATAATAAGATTACAAATGTTTTCTTTATTTTACTTATGATTTTAATGCTTTTCATTACCATTCATGATGTAATTCGATTATTTTAAAAAGAACCTTGGTTCTTTTTTCTTTTTGGTGTATACTATTATTAGGATAGGAGAGATGTTTATGAAGATGATTGTTGTGTTATTTACTTTTTTCCTTTTTTTCTCTTTTACTTTTACTATGTTTTTTTGGAACAAACAAAAGGGTTTAAAAAAGAAGAGTATTCATCATATTAAGAATGTTTCTAAATTTGATTTGATTGAGATTTCTCCAAAAGATGATTCTTATAATGAATATTATGAACCTAAAATTATAGAGGTTTTACCGAATGAAGATATTTTATAAGGAATATTCCCAAAATATTCCTTTTTTTTTGCTATAATAAAGAAGAGGGAGGTGTTATCTTGGTTGCCGGTGTTTTAGTAGAATTGTCTCATAAAAATGTAGATCGTGTTTTTCTATATCATGTTCCAGAGGAGTTGCAATCTTCTATTCAAATAGGGATTCGTGTTTTGGTTCCTTTTGGGAAAATGGAACTAGAAGGCTTTGTTTTAGAAGTACATGAAAAACAAGAAGATTCCATGGAATTAAAAGATATTCTTTCTATTGTTGATCAGACAATTGTTTTAAATCAGGAATTATTACAGCTTGGAAAATGGTTACAAAATGAGACACTAGGGACTCTTATTAGTTGCTACCAAGTGATGCTTCCAAAAGCGTTAAAAGCAAAACATGGAAATTCTGTTTCGATTCGTTTTGATACGTTTTATCGTCTAAATTCTATTGAGATTCCTCCTTTAAAAGGTTCTCAAAAACAAATTGTTGATTTGCTTTTTGAAAAAGGGGTTGTTTCTAAAAAAGAATTGACGGATATTTCTAGTAGTAGTTTAAAGACATTACTTTCTAAAAATTACTTGATTGAAGAAAAAAAGGAACATTATCGTCTCTTTTATCAAAATACTTCTTTTGTGAAAAAGAAATTAACTCCTATGCAGGAAGAGGTTGTTCAAACAGTTACTCAAAAGGGAGAAGGGACTTATCTTCTTTATGGAGTAACTGGTAGTGGTAAGACAGAAGTCTATATGGAAATGATTGATTTTTACTTAAAACAAGGAAAGAGTAGTATTGTTCTTGTTCCAGAAATTAGTTTAACGCCACAAATGGTACAGAGATTTCGTGAGAGATTTGGGGATTCGGTTGCAGCTTTGCATTCTGCTTTAAGTGATGGAGAAAAGTATGATGAATGGAGAAGAATTTACCGAGGAGAAGCTAAAATTGTGATTGGTGCCCGTAGTGCTATTTTTGCTCCTTTTGAAAAGATTGGAATTATTATTATAGATGAAGAGCATAGTGACTCTTATAAACAGAGTGATCCAAGTCCTCGATATCACGCAAGAGACGTTGCTTTCAAAAGAGGAGAATTTCATCATTGTCCTGTTGTTTTGGGTAGTGCTACTCCTTCTTTAGAGTCTATGGCAAGAGCACAAAAGGGTGTTTATCATCTATTACAATTACCTGAAAGAGTCAATGGAAAAGGGCTTCCTAAGGTTTCTATTGTAGATATGAATGATGCGATGAAGAAAGTTAGAGGACATTTTTCTAAATTGCTAGAAGAAGAGATTGGCAAGAGATTGGAAAGAAAAGAACAAGTTATTTTACTTTTGAATCGCAGGGGATATTCTTCTTTTGTTTCTTGTAAAAACTGTGGATTTACCTTTAAATGTCCAAATTGCGACATAACTTTAACGTATCATAAAAGTAGCAATACTCTTCGTTGTCACTACTGTGGATATGGGGAAAAAGTCTATACGAAATGTCCAGAGTGTGGAGAAGAGTCGCTACAAAATTTAGGAGTTGGTACTCAAAAAATTGAAGAAGAACTTCAGAAATTATTTTCACAGGCAAGGATTCTTCGAATGGATTATGATACGACGAGTCGAAAAGGTATGCACGAAGAGATGATTGCTTCCTTTAAGAGATGCGAATATGATATTTTACTTGGAACGCAAATGGTTGCGAAAGGACTTGATTTTTCTCAAGTGACTCTTGTTGGCGTCATTAATGCAGATACTTCTCTTAATATTCCTGATTTTCGTAGTAGTGAAAATACGTATTCTCTTCTTTCTCAAGTAGCAGGAAGAAGTGGTCGTGCCGAAAAAGAGGGAATGGTTATTTTGCAAACTTTTAATCCAGATCATTACGCAATCTCTCTTGTCAAGAATCAGGACTATCTTGCTTTTTATCAACAAGAGATGAATATTCGTAGACGATTAAAGTATCCTCCTTATTATTACTTATGTATGATTCGAATGAGCGGGAAGGATGCTAGTTATGTATTTGATGAGGCTCTTAAAATTAAAAGAAGTTTAGAAAGAAATCTTTCTAATGTTGAAATCCTTGGACCTTGTAGTAGTAATCTATTCCGTGTCAATAATATTTTTCGTTACCAAATTATCTTAAAATATAAAACAGATTCTGAACTTAGAAAAGTTTTTGCTAAAATATTAGAGCATTATCAAGCAAATTCAAAATTAAAAGTAGATATTGACTTTAATCCTAGTCAAATGTTGTAAAATATGATATTCTATATTTAGAATAGAGGTGGAGTGTTATGCAGGAAGAACAAAAAGAAGAGGCTGTAGAAAAAGAAGAGTTAGAATTTAATCGTCAACATCGTGAGAACTATGAACAGTTGATGAAGGAGTCTTCTACTCAATTAGATGGTTATTGGGATAAAGATAATGTGTTTGTTAAAATTATCCTTTTTGGTTTATTTCTTGTCATTGTGGTAGGATGCGCCATCGTTTTCATTATGTATTTTTCGCAAAATTAGAATTTTCATTTGAATAGGAGGTGATAAAGTGTTAGAAGAGTATTTTCAAAGAGATGACGTTGCGCTTTTCATCAAAGATTTAAAAAACAATCCAAAATACTTTAAGATGGATGTTGTTTGTGACACTACGTATCAGAAAAATATAAAAGATGAACTAGCACTTTATCTTTTCTATGATACGATTTTTAAGTTTCAAATGATTGTTGATGATATTTATTTATTTGATGAATTTTTATTACAACTTGAAAAATTATTTCGTAAAATTGATGATTATGATGATATTGTTTTAGGAATTCAGAAATTATTGATTCGTTTTACGAGTACTGCAATGGATTTGCATGACTTAGAAAATAAAGAAGAAAAAGAAAAATTAATTACGCATTTTTATCAAAAATATTTGGTAGATGGATATTTTATTCATGGATTTAGTACTACGTATGAGTCTTTTTTGAAAGGTCGTGTTTTAGAAGCCGAAAAATATCCAAACTTTTATAGTGATATGATTCGTGTTCAACATATTTTTCAGAAATATCAAACAGGTCTTTTTGAGAAAGATTTCTCGGAAGAGAGTTTATCTTTTACCGATGACTTTATTATGGCATGTTATTACTCGGTTATTTCTCCACAGTACTATTATGCTTTACTCAATCCAGAAGGTAAGGAAGAGGATGGTTATTTAAAACATCAATATTCTAATGCGATTAGTCCCTTGAAAAGGTTTATGAGTAATCATTCTTTTAGTGATTCTGATCGTAGAAGTGTTCTTGGGGTTGTTAAAAAAGAATGGGATTTATTACATGAAGTTCCTAGAAGGGTAAGTCTAATTTTAATTCCTAGACGTTCTGTTATGGATGTCTCTGCTGATAAATTAAAGGAGTATTTAGAAAGTGATCTTAGCTTGGAAGAAGTGATTGATCGGATTTTGTGTCCTAAATATCATGATGTTTGTGTGGAGAAGAGTTTTTCTCCTAATCAAGTTCAAATTCTTTCTTTGGAAGATTTTTATCCAAATCCAGTGGTAGAAGAAAAAGAGGATTCTTTTGATTTACAGGATTTTCGTATTCCAGAACTTATGAATTCAAATGGAATGATTTCTCTTTTACTAATTGTTGGATGTTTTTTCATTACTTTAGGGGTTGTGTTTACAATTATTATGGTTCTTAGGGGGATGTAGATGAGAATAGTTTTTATGGGGACTCCTCGTTTTGCAGTTACTGTATTACAGGGGTTAATTGATCAATATCAAGATTCGATTGTAGGTGTTGTTAGTCAACCGGATAAATATGTTGGAAGACATCATGTTTTAACGAATACTCCAGTTAAGGAGCTTGCTCTTCGTTATCAGATTCCTGTTTTTCAACCTCAAAAAATACGAGAAGATTATCAGGATATTTTAGATTTAAAGCCTGATCTTATTATTACTTGTGCTTATGGACAAATTATTCCAAAAGTTATTTTAGATGCACCAATACTTGGTTGTATTAATGTTCATGCTTCGCTTTTGCCTAAACTAAGAGGAGGAGCTCCTATTCATAAGGCCTTGATTGAGGGATATTCTAAAACAGGTGTTACCATTATGTATATGGATGTTAAAATGGATAATGGAGACATGATTGCGAAGAGAGAGATTCCTATTTTGGATTCTGATAATTTAGAGAGTTTGGAAGAAAAGTTAAGTGTTTTAGGTACTGATTTATTACTAGAGACTCTTCCTAGTATCTTTGATGGGACGAATCCTCGTACTCCTCAAAAAGAAGAAGAGGTTACTTTTGCATACAATATTCAAAGAGAAGAAGAGCATATTGATTTTTCAAAAAGCAGTCGAGAAATTTTTAATTTGATTCGTGGACTTTGTCCTGTACCAGGAGCAAATGCCACTCTTGATCAAAATGAGATGAAGATTTATGATAGTATTCCTGATACAAAGACATATTCTGGACAATGTGGAGAAATCGTGGAGGTTACTTCGAAAGGGATTGTTGTTAAAACAGGGGATGGTAGTATTCTACTTACTAAAATAAAACCATTTGGAAAGAAGAGTATGGATGCTTCTAGTTATGTTAATGGAGTGGGAGCGAAAACTTTAATAGGTAAGGTGTTTCAATAATGAATAAAATAAAAGAAGCTATTGGAAATATTTTTCAAAATCAAACACAAAAAACCATTGTGTTTTTTGGCTTCTATTTTATTTTTTTTGTTATTTTGTTTCTTTTAATTTCTCATGGAGATAAAAATTATTTGAAACAAGAATATGAAAGAGGAAAGGATACTCCTCAGGTAAGCGGTACTTTAGGTACTAATTTCTTATTTGATTATCAAATTATGGTTGATGATAACCGATATGATTACTATGGAAAAAGATATGGAGATACGGAGAGTTTTAAGTTTAATCAACTAGATTATTACCGAGATGAGGATCAATTTTATGTTCATCAAGATACTTGGAATCCAGTAGAAAATCCTTATGTGTTCTATGAATTTCTTGATTTTAAGAATTTATATTCTATTTTAGGAAATGCGACGTATTTTTCTACGGAAGACCAAGAAGATGGTGGACACCTTTACCATTATCTTATAAGTAGTAATACTCTTCATCAAATTCTATATGAAAATATTACTGATTATGATGATGTTGCGAATACCATAGATATTACAACAGATAGTAGTGATCATATTGTAAAGATTTCTCTACAGTTAGATTCTATGTGTCATACCATAGATTCTTGTCAGGAGAAGTTTTCTATTCTTTTAAATTTTGATATGATTGGTAAAATTACTGCATTAGATAATCCTGTTTCTTAGATTATCTTTTGTTTTTTTATGGTATAATTCTTAAGGGATGTGGCATTTATGAAAAACTTATATAATTTGTCATTAGAAGAGATGGAAGATTTCTTTTTAGAACATGGGTCTAAAAAATTTCATGCTTTACAATTATTTCAGTGGTTGTATGAAAAAAGAATTCATTCTTATTCTCAAATTACAAATATTAAACAAGAATTATTAGATTCTCTTGCTTCTGTGTATTCTCTTACTCCTTTAAAAATCGTAGATGTTCAAAAAGATGTCGATGTTTGCAAGTACTTATTTGAACTTGTAGATGGAGAACATATTGAAGCGGTTCTTATGAGACATGATTATGGAAATAGTGTTTGTGTTTCTAGTCAAGTTGGTTGTAATATGGGATGTCGTTTTTGTGAATCTGGAAGAAGAAAAAAAGTCCGTAATCTAGAGACATATGAGATGGTTTTACAAATCTTAATGATTGAAGAGGAACTTGGAGAGAGAATTAGTCATGTTGTTGTGATGGGAATTGGGGAACCTTTTGATAATTATGACAATTTAATTCGATTCTTTCAAATCATTAATCATCCTAAGGGTTTCGCCATTGGATCTCGACATATTACGGTTAGTACTTGTGGAATTGTTCCTAAAATCTTAGAATTTAGTGATTTTCCTTTACAGGTTAATTTAGCAATTAGTTTACATGCTCCTAATAATGAAATTCGAAATCAGATTATGCCTATTAACCGGGTATATCCTATTGAAGAAGTGATGAAGGCATTGAATGTTTATTTTCAAAAGACTAATCGAAGAATTACTTTTGAATATATTTTATTAAAAGATACGAATGATAGTTCTTCTTGTGCACAGGAACTTGCGGATCTTATTCGAGGGATGAATTGTTATGTGAACTTAATTCCTTACAATGAAACGAATAATATTTCTTTTAAACGCACAAATACTGTTCAAATTATGAGATTTTATGATATACTTAAAAAGAATAATGTTAGTGTAACAATCAGGAGAGAATTCGGTGGTAAGATTAGTGCTGCTTGTGGACAACTTAGAAGTAAGAAGGAGGAGTTATGAAATCTTTTTATTTAACAGATGCCGGTAAGGTACGAGATCATAATGAAGATAGTGTCATTATTGTGAATAATGATGAAGATAATTACTTGATGGCAATTGCGGATGGAATGGGTGGTCATTCTGCTGGAGAGGTAGCTAGTAGTATTGCGATTAGTTATTTAGGAAAAAATTTTAGGGAAACTTTTCGTAATATGTCAAAAGTAGATGCCGTTAATTGGATTCGTGATGCGGTAAATGAGATTAATACGTTAATCTTTCAACATGAGAAGGATCATCCTGAAAGTAAGGGAATGGGTACGACTCTTGTTATGGCTATTTTGACAAAAGATTTCTTACTTTTTGGTAATGTTGGAGATTCTAGTGGTTTTGTTATGAAAGATCATAATTTACATAAAGTTACGTATGATCATACTTTGGTTAATTTATTGGTTAGTGCTGGAGAACTTACAAGAGAAGAAGCAAGTGTTCATCCTAAGAAAAATGTTTTGATGAAGGCTTTGGGTGCTTCTGTTGATGTTGATGTTGATATATTTGACTGTGATATGGATATTACAGAGATTTTGCTTTCTAGTGATGGCTTGACGGGAATGCTTGATCGAGAAGGAATTGAAAAAGTTCTTTTAGGAGAAGGTAGCGTAGAAGAAAAGGTACAAAAACTAATTCGAAAGGCTAATAACAGGGGAGGAACAGACAATATTTCGGTTGCTTATTTAGTTCGAGCAGAAGAAGGTGAAGTTAAGTGATAACAAAGGGGCAAAAAATAAATGGTCGTTATGAAATTATACGATCTATTGGTGAAGGTGGTATGGCCAATGTCTATTTGGGATATGATACAATCTTAGATAGAAATGTGGCTATTAAAGTGTTACGTGGAGATTTATCTAATGATGAGAAATTTGTAAGAAGATTCCAAAGAGAAGCATTATCTGCTTCTAGTCTTGCTCATCCTAATATTGTAGAGATGTATGATGTAGGAGAAGATGAGGGAACTTATTACATTGTCATGGAATATGTTGAAGGAAAGACTTTGAAACAATTACTTAAGAAAAGAGGAACTTTAACATTAAGTGAAGCGATTGATATTATGAGTCAATTAACCGATGGAATGGCTCATGCCCATGATTCTTATATTATTCATCGTGATTTAAAACCACAAAATATTATGATTCGTGATGATGGACAAATTAAAATTACGGATTTTGGTATTGCAATGGCATTAAATGCTACTCAACTTACGCAAACGAATTCTGTTATGGGATCTGTTCATTATTTACCTCCTGAGCAAGCAAGTGGAAAAGGATGTACCATTAAGAGTGATATTTACTCTATGGGAATTATCTTTTATGAATTGTTAAGTGGATCTTTACCTTTCCGTGGGGATAATGCAGTAGAGATTGCTTTGAAACACATGAGAGAGCCTCTTCCTAGTTTAAGAGAGGAAAATTCTGCTATTCCACAAAGTATTGAGAATATTATTCGTCGAGCAACGGCAAAAAATCCTAAGAATCGTTATGAGTCTGCTCGTGAGATGCATGAAGACTTATTGACTGCTTTGGATGATGATCGTATGAATGAGGAAGTTTATCAATATAAATATCCTGAAAATGAAAATGAAGGAAAAAAAGTAAAAGTAGCTCCTAAAGAAGAAGAGAAGGAAGAAGATACTGATAAGACTGCAGAAGAAGAAATTACAGAAGACATTAAAAAAGATGTTAAAAAAGAAAATGAAGAACAAGGAGATTTCTTTGAAGATGCTGATGGTAAAATGACTAAGGCTACTAAAATCATTATTATTGTTTTATCCACTATTTTCTTACTCATTTTATTTGCTCTTATCTTTGTATTCTTAATTTGGCCATCTATTACTTCTACAAAGTCTGCGATTGTTCCAGATTGTGAAAATAAAAAAGTAAGTGCTTGTGAAAAATTATTAAGAGATGCAGGATTTGAAGTTGCGACTAAGATTAAGACTGTAGAATCTGCTGAAATTCGTAAGAATCTTGTCGTAAAAACGGATCCAGAAGCTGGAAGAAGTATTAAGACGGGAACCGTCATTACTATTTATAAGTCTTTAGGTGAAAAAGTAGTAGAAGTAGAAGATTATACAGGAAGAAATGCTACGGAAGTAAAAGAATTGCTTGAAAAAGAAGGCATTGAAGTTACTGTTCGTAAGAAGGATCCTGAAGATGATAGTAGAGAATATGATGAAGATGAAATTATTGATCAAAGTGTTAAAAAGGGTAGTGAATTAAAGAAGGGAGAAAGCATTATTCTATATGTTGCGAATAATGAAGAAAAGTTCCCTGACTTTGTTGCGGAAGGTTATACCATTGATGATGTAAAAGCTTTCTGTGGTGAATTTGAACTTGTTTGTACTTATACGGAACAAGAGACAACAGATGTTGCGGAAGGAAGAATTACATACCAATCTCGTAAAGCAGATACTGTTGTTGCGAAAGGATCTAATTTGACTGTTTATTATGCTGTAAAACCTAAACCTGTGGAAGAAGAGGAAGATACAGAATAATTCTTTGTAAGGGGGATTTATGAAAGGACAAATTGTTAAAATCATTAGTGATTGCCATTTTGTTAGTTGTGAAGGAAAAATTTATCCTTGTAAATGTAGAGGAATCTTTCGAAAAGAACATATTATTCCAGTAGTGGGAGACTATGTTCTTTTCCATAAGGATAAAAAAATTATTGAGGAAGTTTGCCCTAGAAAAAATGTTTTTGAACGTCCTAAAGTTAGTAACATTGATCAAGCTTTTTTAGTTACGAGTTTAAAATTACCTGATTTTTCTTTGAATCTCTTGGATAAGTTTATTTCTCTTATGGAGATTCATCATGTAAGACCTATTATTTGTATTACGAAAAAGGATTTAGTTGATGAGAAAGAGTTTTCTGTTATTCGAGAGAAGTTAGATTACTATGAAAAGATTGGGTATCTTGTTTTATATAATACGGATCTTTCTTTGATTCAGGAATTATTAAAGGGAAAGACTAGTGTTTTTACTGGTCAAACAGGTGCTGGAAAAAGTAGTCTTTTAAATAAACTTCATCCCGAACTTGATTTAGAAGAGGGAGAAGTTTCTGTTGCCCTTGGAAGAGGAAGACATACTACAAGAGTTGTTCAGTTACTTGAAGTCTCTGGGGGTAAAGTTATGGATACTCCAGGGTTTTCTTCTTTAGAACTTAAGAATTATACTAGGGAACAAATTCGAGATTCTTTTCTTGAATTTTCTAAGTATCCTTGTCTTTATAAAGACTGTATGCATACAAAAGAAGCAGAATGTATGGTAAAAAGGGAAGTTTTTCGGAATAATATATTAGAGAGCCGATATCTCAATTACTTAAGTTTTATAGGGGAGGAATTTCATGAAAGTTAGTGTATCTTTTTTAAATAGTAAAAATATTCCTAAAGATTTGGAGTTATTAAATCAAACAGATGCGGATTATATTCATGTTGATATTATGGATGGAAAGTTTGTTAAAAATAAAACAATGCCTTTTCGGGAGATGAGGCATATCGGGGATTTTACTTCTAAAAGATTGGATGTTCATTTAATGGTAGAAAATCCTTCTAAATATATTCCTCTTTATGCAGAACTTAATACAGAGTATCTTACGTTTCATGTGGAAGTAGAAGAAGATATTTTAAAAGATTTACAAATGATTAAAGATTATTCTATTCGATGTGGGTTATCGATTAAGCCAGATACTAAGGTTTCTACCTTATTACCTTATTTGCCATATCTTGATATGATTCTTGTTATGAGTGTAGAACCAGGTGAGGGTGGACAAGAATTTCTTGTTGAGACAGAGGAAAAAATTCAGGAGATTCGTGCTTTGTTAGATTCTTATCATTTAGATACTATTATTAGTGTTGATGGGGGAATTACGGAGGAGACGGCCAAAATGTGCCAGGATGCGGATCTTTTGGTTTCTGGTAGTTATATCTTGAAGGATTCCAATTTTCAAGAAAAAATATCTAGTTTAAGATAGAGTTCTGTGTTATAATCTAAAGTATAGAATAGGAGTGGTTGTATGAATGATCAAAATGGTCAAGAAAATCAAGATTTTCAATTAAATATGGTTAATCCGTTAGAAAATACAAATTCTCTTCCAACGGTACCTCCACAACCTGCAAGTGCTCCTGTGGGGGATGCTCTTCCTACAACGCCAGTCGCTGAGACTACTGAGCCTCCTGTTACCAATCCTCCTTATAGTCCAACTACTAAGGCGCCAACTACGGTTGGGGATACTCGTTACAATCCTGTTACAGGGGAAGAGATGAAAATATCGGATCTTACGGGAGAAAAAAAGGAAGAAGCTTCTGCTGGAGAAGTAAATAATGAAGAAAAGTTAAAAACAGTAGATGTTGATTATAAACCTACTAGTAAAGCCAATACGGTTATGTTAATTCTATTTTTTATTGCTCTTGTTTTATTTGTCGTATTCTTACCAGATATTCAAACGTTAATTGCTCAATATAAAGCGGGTCCTCAAAAAGTAGAAGAGATTACAACAGGTACTCTTGTTTGTACCTTAGAGTCAAATACTGTTAATTTGGATCGAAATATTACTCGTGAGTTTCAATATACGGATAATAAACTTCAAAGTGCTAAATTTACTACCGTTGTTAGAGGAGATGCTACTTTAGATGAAGAGACTTTGAATGAATTAAATGAACAATGTGTTCAAATTAAGACCAATGTAGAGGGATTGAATGGAATTAGTGTTTCTTGCTCTTATGAGGAAGGAAAACTTACGGAAAAAGAAAACTTTGATTATGCTAGTTACCAAGTAGAAGAAGTTACTGCTGCTTATACAGAAGCAGGAGGAAGTCTTCTTGAATTTGAAAAAGATATGAATATTGATGATGTCATGACGAATATGAGACAAGGTGGATTTACTTGTAATAAGGAAAAATAAAAAAGATTTTTTAAAAAAATCTTTTTTTTATACTTTCTTTCTACCAAATAGGGCATCTACTGAGAATGGTTTATATATTTTGGTTAGACCATAGATAAATGTTGTTGGAATCATATTGGTACCTGTTTCATAATGAGAATAAGCTGGTTGTGTGGTATTTAATTTCTTTGCAATCTCTTCTTGCGTATACTTATTTTTTATTCTTAGATCGGTTAAGTTTTTTGCAAGTTGTACTAAATCAATGGTAATTGGATAATACTTTTTATTTGAAGTAATGATTCCAAATAAATAATCTAGACTTAGACTATATTCATTTGCATATTCTACTAATCTTTCAATGGGAATGGTATCTTTTCCTGTTTCCCAACCGGATATGGTAGAAAAATGTAGATGGAAGAATTCTGCTAAGTCTTTTTGTTTTAATTCTAAATTTTCTCTACTTAGTTTAAAGTTCTTGATAATCATGGTATCACCTAGTTTCATTATTTCATTTTCATTTGTAAATCTTTTAAAACTAGGGGAAATAGAATAATTCTGTCTCATTTTCTAAATCTTAAAAATGTCAATACTTTAATTTTGTTTTTTGGTTTGTTATGATATTTTTTGAGGTGTATTCTAAATGAATGAACAAATCATACAAGAAATTAGTAAACTTTTAGAAATCTCTTGTGAACAAGTGAATACGGTTCTTACTTTGTTACAAGAGGGGAATACGATTCCTTTTATTGCGAGATACCGTAAGGAAGCTACGGGAGCTTTAGATGAAGAAGTTCTTCGTAAGATTGAAGAGGTTTATGATTATCAGTTGAATTTACTTAAGAGAAAAGAAGATGTGATTCGACTTATTGAGGAAAAAGGATTGCTTACGGAAGAGATTCGACAATCTATTCTTGCTTGTAGTAAGTTAGTAGAAGTGGAAGATATTTACCGACCATATAAAGAAAAGAAAAAAACAAAAGCTACTGAAGCGATTGCTTTAGGTTTAGAACCTCTTGCGAAGATGATGATGGCTTTTCCTGAGAAGGGTACGATTGAAGATATGTGCCGTAAGTTTATTACTGATCAAGTAAAAGATGTTTCTTCTGCTGTTACGGGGGCATGTTTTATTATTGCAGAATGGATTAGTGATAATGCTTCTTATCGTAAATGGATTCGTAGTTTCTATTATAAGAATGGGGTTTTGGTTTCTAAGATTAAGAAGGATGCAGAAGATGCAGACAAAACTTATGAGATGTATTATTCTTATCAAGAAGCAATTCGATATATGAAACCTCATCGTATTTTGGCAATTAATCGAGGAGAAGATTTAAAAGTTTTAACGGTTAGTATTGATGTTGATAAGGATCAAATTCTTTCTTATTTAGAGAAAAAGATTATTAAAAATGAGAATAGTTTTGTTGTTCCTTATGTAAAAAATGCTATTCTGGATTCTTATCGGAGACTTCTTGCTCCTTCTGTTGAAAGAGAAATTCGGGCGGATTTGTCTAGTAAGGGAGAAGAGGCTGCGATTCAAAACTTTGGAAAAAATTTAGAGGCTTTACTTCTTACTCCTCCTATGAAGGAGAAAGTGGTCCTTGCTTTTGATCCTGGATATGTGAATGGATGTAAGATTGCTGTTCTTGATAAAAACGGGAAGTATTTAGATAGTTGTGTTGTAAAACCTTTTTTAAAAGGGGAAGAAGAAAAAAGAATTGCTCTTAGTATGGAAGTGGTTTCTCAACTCATTCAAAAATATCATGTGGATTTAATTGCTATTGGGAATGGAACGGCTTCTCGAGAGTCTGAAAAATTTTGTGCGGATATGATTCAAAAGTATCACCTTCCTTGTCAATATGTGATTGTGAGTGAAGCAGGGGCATCGATTTATTCGGCATCTGCTCAGGCTATTGAAGAGTTTCCTGATTTGGCTGTTGAGAAGCGAAGTGCTGTTTCGATTGGTAGAAGATTACAAGATCCTTTGGCAGAACTAGTTAAAATTCCTCCTAGTGGTATTGGAGTAGGTCTTTATCAACATGATGTTTCTGAAAAGAAATTATCTAGTAGTCTGGATTTTGTTGTGGAGAAATGTGTTAACAGTGTAGGGGTTAATGTCAATACGGCATCTTCTTCCTTATTGAGTTATGTTTCTGGAATTACAAAAGCTGCTATTGGAAAGATTATTGCTTATCGTGAAAAACATGGAAAGATAAAGAGTCGAGAAGAGATTTTAAAACAGAAATTATTAAGTGAAAAAGCTTATGAACAAGCAATTGGTTTTTTAAGAATTCCTGAGGGGGAGAATCCTCTTGATGCGACTGCGATTCACCCAGAGAGTTATTCTTTAGCTATGTCTATTCTAAATGATTTAGGAGAAGACATTTCTCATGTTGGGAAAGATTCTTTGATTGCGAAGATTAAAGGGTTAAATGTTTCGGAATTGGTTTCTAAATATCAAAGTGATATTTATACTATTGAGGATGTTCTTACTTCTTTACAAAAGCCAAATTTGGATCCAAGAGATGAATATCCACAGCCTATTTTAAAGAGTAATATCTTAGAGATTAAGGATTTACATGTTGGAGATAAGTTACAGGGAACGGTTCGAAATGTTGTCGATTTTGGTTTATTTATTGATATAGGTCTCCATGATGATGGACTTGCTCATATTTCTAAGTTATCTCATCAATATATTAAACATCCAAGTGATTTGTTTAGTGTAGGGGATATTGTTGATTGCTGGGTAGATGATATTTCTTTAGAGAAGAATAAGGTTAGTCTTCGTTTGATTGAGAGGTAGGGTATGAAAGTATTGATTGTTTCTGATCTTCATGGAAATGTTTCTTCTATGAAAAAGATTTTAGAGAATCATCCTACTTTTGATTATTTCTTTCTCTTAGGAGATGTCTTTTACGGACCTTCTTATATGGAAGGGTATGATCCTGATGCTTTAGAAGAGTTATTGAATCGTTATACTCGAAAAATCTTTTATGTACAAGGAAACTGTGATCGATATTCTATGGAAGGTCTTGACTCTTTTCAAGAAAGAGAATTTATCACAGTTCCTGTGGATAAAAAATATTTTTTCTTAACTCATGGACATCATTATAGTCGGTATCAGTTACCAGAACTTCCTTTTGATGTGTTCCTACAAGGACATACTCATATTCCTATGATGGAGTGGAGTGGGGATCAGTTATTTTTAAATCCTGGTTCTCCTACTCTTCCTAGAGGAGGAAGTACTGCTAGCTATTTATTTTATCAAGATGGAGTTTTTACTTTAGAGTCTGTTTGGGACGGAAAAGTCATAAAAAAAATAGAACTCTAGGTTCTATTTAGTAGTTGATGATGACTCTTTTACCATGAATGTCTATGAATCCTTCTTCTTTTAAATATTTGATTTCTCTTGTCATGGCACTTCTATCTACCGACAGATAGTCAGCAAGTTCTGTAAATGTTGTTTGTAAGTAATACCTTTTATTTCCCATTTCTTGGGCCATTTGTTTGAAATAGGCAAGTAATTTGTCTCTTGTTGTTCTCTTCGTTAGCAATTCGATACGGGTATTTCTTCTATTCATTTGTTCAATTAAGATTCGAATTAGGTTCTTAATAAAGATAATATAAAAGTCATTTTTAAAGATTTCATCATTGGTGATTTGTTCATACTCAATATAAGTGATTTGTGTATCTTCTTTCGTGATACAGGAGATTTCTTCTGAATTAATGGATGAAGTAAGGGTACCAAAGATTTCTCCTGCTCCTAATTCTTCTACTACCGTTTTGTTTCCTTCATAGTCGGTATAGATTAATTGGACGGATCCACTATCGATTAGAGCAATAAAATCGTCAAGGTTTACATTTGACACAACGTTTACATTTTTACGATATTTCACTGAGTTGGATCTTAAAATTCTTTTTAATTTCAACATATTTCTTTCAGAAATATTTTCAAAAAGATTTGTCATTTTTTTTCCTCCTAAAATTATTTTAACAAAAAATGTAAAATGTTGCAAATGCAACACAAATTTTCTAAAAAGCATGTTATATTTAGTTTGTAATTTAAAAAAAATAGAAGAGAGGTCGAAGGGATATGAAAGTCATTAAACGTGATGGGCATATGGTCGAATATATGCCATCAAAAATTGAAGATGCTATTGAAAAGGCTAATGCAGAAGTAGAAGAAGAAGATAAAGCTTCTCCTACCCAAATTAGAAACATTATCAAGTACATTGAGCATTTAGGTAAGAAAAGAATATTAGTCGAAGATATTCAAGATATTATCGAAATGAAATTAATGAGTATTGGTAAGTATAATTTGGCAAAACACTATATTACTTATCGTTATACAAGAGAATTGGTAAGACGTAGTAATACGACAGATCAATCTATTAAAGAATTGATCGATGGAGAAAGTGAGTACTGGAATACAGAAAACTCTAATAAGGATGCTAAAGTAGTTACTACGCAAAGAGACTATTTAGCTGGAATTACGAGTACGGATATTACTAGACGTTTCTTACTTCCTGAAGATATTGTAAAAGCTCATGATGATGGAATTATTCATTTCCATGATGCTGATTATTTTGCACAAAATGCATTACATAACTGTGATTTAATTAATTTGGATGATATGTTACAAAATGGAACGAATATTAACGGAGTTATGATTGAAAAACCACATAGATTCTTAACGGCAATGACAATTGCTACACAATTAATTACGGCAGTTAATTCTAGTCAATATGGTGGATGTACGATTACGCTTACTCATTTAGCTCCTTTTGTTAGAGATAGTTATAACGCTTACTTAGCAAAATATAAGAAGAGAAAATTATCTAGTGAACAAATTGAAAAGTTTGCGAAAGAAGATTTGGCTAAGGAAATTACGGATGGTGTTCAAACGTTCCAATATCAAATTAATTCTATGACTACTACGAATGGGCAAGCTCCTTTCCTAAGCGTTTGTATGTATTTAGGAGAGACTGAAGAGTATAAAGAAGAACTTGCTATGGTTATTGAAGAAGTCTTAAAACAAAGAATAGAGGGTATGAAAAATGAAAATGGAGTTTATATTACTCCTGCCTTCCCTAAACTTCTATATGTTCTTGAAGAAGATAATATGAATCCTAAAGGCAAATATTATTATCTTACAAAATTAGCTGCTAAATGTACGGCTAAGAGAATGGTTCCTGATTATATTTCTGAAAAAGTTATGCTTGAACTTAAGAAAAATGAAAAAGGAGAAGGAGATTGCTACCCATGTATGGGATGTCGTTCTTTCTTAACTCCCGATCGTACGATTTCTCTTGGTAATATTGCAAAGGCTAAAAATTATATTCCTGGAAAAGGAAAATATTATGGACGTTTCAACCAAGGTGTTGTTACGATTAACCTTGTAGATGTTGCTTTATCTAGTGAAAAAGATCCTGAATTATTCTGGAAAATTATGGATGAGAGACTTGAATTATGTCATAGAGCATTACAAATTCGTCATAAGAGACTTTCTCGTGTTACTAGCGATGTTGCTCCTATTTTATGGCAACATGGAGCTTTAGCAAGACTTGAGAAAGGGGAGTCTATTCATGAATTATTACATCATGGATACTCAACCATCTCTTTAGGATATGCTGGTCTTTATGAGTGCGTTAAATATATGACAGGTCATTCTCATACTGATAATGGTAAAGGAAAAGAATTTGGTCTACAAGTTATGCAGAAATTAAATGATGCTTGTAAAGGTTGGAAAGAAGCAGAAGATATTGATTACTCTGTATATGGTACTCCAATTGAGTCTACTACTTACAAGTTTGCAAAAGCTTTAAGAGAGAGATTTGGTGTTATTAAAGGAATTACCGATCGTGATTATATTACGAATAGTTATCATGTTCCTGTATTTGAAGAAATTGATGCTTTCACAAAATTAAAATTAGAAAGTGAATTCCAAAAACTAAGTCCAGGTGGAGCGATTTCTTATATTGAAACTGCTGATTTAAATGGTAATTTGGATTCTGTTATGGAAGTTATTAAGTTTATTTATGATAATATTATGTATGCTGAACTTAATACTAAATCTGATTATTGCCAAGTTTGTGGTTATGATGGAGAAATCTTAATCGATGAGAATTTGGAATGGTATTGTCCAAATTGTGGAAATAGAGATCATGATAAGATGAATGTTGCTAGACGTACTTGTGGATATATTGGTACAAACTTCTGGAATAAGGGAAGAACTCAAGAAATTAAAGAGAGAGTTATTCACTTAGATAATAAGGATGCCTAGTGAGATATAATAAAATAAGAAAAATGGATATTGCGAATGGACCAGGAGTGCGCGTATCCATTTTCTTTCAAGGATGTTCTTTTCACTGCGAAAATTGTTTTAATCCAGAAACCTGGGATTTTGATGGAGGATATGCTTTTGGAGAAGAAGAAATTACAAAGATTCTTCAATTATGCGAACCAGAGCATATTGCTGGATTATCTATTTTAGGTGGAGAACCTATGCATCCTAAAAATATAGAAAATACAACGTTATTAGCAAAAAGATTTAAAGAAGTTTATCCCAATAAAACGATATGGGCTTGGTCTGGATTTTTATTTGATCGAGATTTAAAAGATAAAGAAGTCTTACAATATCTTGATGTACTTGTTGATGGCCAATTTGTAGAAGAATTAAAAAATCCTACTTTAAAGTGGAGAGGTTCTAGTAATCAAAGAGTCATTGATGTTAAGAAAAGTCTAAAAAAGGGTGAAATTGTACTATTTTGTGATTAGGAGGAACTATGAAAAAAGTTAGAGGTTTTGAAATTGCGAAAGGATGGGAAGATAAAGATATTCATATTCCTGTTCGTAAAACGGCAAGGGCTGCTGCTTATGATATAGAGGCTGCGGAGGATATTGATATTCCTGTTTATCAACCGGGAATTAAACCAACTTTGATTCCTACTGGATTAAAAGCATATTGTCAAGATGATGAGTGTTATTTCTTACTTAGTCGTTCTGGAGGTCCTAAAAAGGGATTGCTTACTCCTCATGGATTTGGACTAATTGATGCAGATTACTATGAAAATCCTGATAATGATGGACATTTTATGGTACAAGTCTTTAATTGTTCTGATCATGTACTTCATATTAAAAAGGGAGATGCCATTGCTCAAGTAATGTTTACTAAATACTTGGTATGTGATGGAGATCAAGCAACGGGTATGAGACAAGGTGGATTTGGTTCTACTGACAAGTAATTTAAATTTTATAAGAGGTTTTGTCGAAACGATGGAATCTCTTTTTTATTTGTTTTATTCTTTTTTTAGAAAGGAGGATAATGGAAGAGGTTTTAGACTATGAAGGTTTGGTATATAGTGTTATTCAAAAGTATCATAGACGTCATGATTTAGAAGATTTATATCAAGTAGGAATGATTGGTTTGATGGATGCTTATCAACATTATGATTCTTCTTATGATACTAAGTTTTCTTCTTTTGCGTATTACTATATTATAGGAGAGGTCAATAAATATATACGAAATAGTAGTAGTTTAAAAGTAAGTAAAAGTCTTATTGCATTGAAATCAAGATTTCTAAAAATGAAAGAAGTTATGACTCAAAAGTTAGGAAGAGAACCTAGTGATGAAGAAGTTGCCCTTTATTTAGAGGTTCCTCTTTCTTTATTAGAAGAAGCTTTGTCTGCTACCGATGAAGTGAAATCGATTGAGGATGAGTATGCTTTTCTTCAAAGTTATGAAGAAAACTGTATTGAAATGCTTGATTTAAAAGAAGAACTTCGAAGACTTCCGGAAACAGAAAGAAAAATTATTTGTGCAAGATATTTTCAAGATTTTACGCAGAGGGAAACTTCTGAATTGCTTGGAATGAGTCAAGTACAGGTATCTCGTAATGAGAGTAAGATTCTAAAAAAACTTAGAGATAGATTATAATTCTAAGTTTTTTTTGTATGTTTTTTTGTTTTTGGGGAACTCTATTTTTGGTGAGGAATATGAGAAATACAAAATATGATAAAATTGCAGATCATCATAAGGCTAAAGAGAATCGGCTAGGGCACTTTCTTGCGGCTTTTTTAAGTGGAGGGGTTGTTGGAGCTTTGGGAGAGGGAACGATTGAAATTCTTTGTTTTTTCTTTTCTCTTTCTAGAAGTGATGCTTCTGTTTTTATGATTACTCTTTTTATTTTTCTTGCTTGTCTTCTGACTGCTTTTGGCTATTTTGATAAAATGGTTCATTTTTGTCGCTGTGGGCTCATTATTCCTATTACGGGATTTGCTCATTCTATGATGAGTAGTACGTTAGATTATAAAGAAGAAGGTCTTATTTATGGGATTGGTTCTAATATGTTTAAACTGGCTGGTAGTGTGATTCTTTATGGGGTTGTTTCTGCTTGGTTTTTTGGACTTATTCGGTATGTATTGGAGGTGGTTTTTGGATGACGTTTTCTTTTCAAGATGTTTACATTGAGGATACTGCAACGATTTGTGGTCCTTATGAGAAGAGGGGACCTTTTAAAAAATATTTTGATAAAACGTATGATGATTTTTCTTTTGGAGAACGCTCTTGGGAAAAAGCAGAAATTCATTTAGTGAAGGATGCTCTTCATATGATTTTAAAGAAGACAGGGTATACGAAAGAGGAAATTGATTTGGTCATTGGAGGAGATTTGCTCAATCAGATTACGGCTTCTACTTATGGTTCTTTGGGAGTAGGGAATGGTTTTATTGGTATTTATGGAGCTTGTAGTACTAGTGCTTTGGGGTTAATTGTTGCTTCTTGTTTGTTACAAGCGAATTATTTTCAAAATAGTTTATGTCTTGTGTCTTCTCATAATATGAGTAGTGAAAAACAGTTTCGCTATCCTACAGAGTATGGTTCTCTAAGACCCAATAGCGCTACTTTTACGGCAACAGGAGCAGCTGTTTGTATGCTTACTAAAAATAAAAGAGATGTACGGATAGAGTGTGCTACTCTTGGAAGAATTGTTGATTTTGATCAGAAGGATGTGAATGACATGGGCCGGGTGATGGCTCCTAGTGTTTTGGATACGTTAACAAGACATTTTGAGGAGAGTGGAAGAACTCCTCAGGATTATGATTTGATTGTAACAGGAGATCTTGGAATTTATGGGAAGGAAATTGTAAGGGAATATTTCTTAAAAAATTATCAAATAACTCTCGATCATTATGATGACTGTGGCGTTATGCTTTATCATCTTGCTTCCGAAAAAGAGATTCAAGCAGGAGGAAGTGGACCTGTTTGCAGTGCTCTTGTTACTTATGGGTATTTATATTCTCTATTAAAAGAAAAAAAGATGAAGAGAATTCTTCTTTTGGCAACAGGAGCTTTATTTTCTCCTGTTATGGTTTATCAAAAACAGAGTATTCCTTCTATTTGTCATGCAGTTAGTTTGGAGGCGGTGTAATGTATTTTCTTACTTCTTTTCTTTTTTGTGGAATTTTATGTGGAATTGGTCAAATTATTTTAGATACTACGAAATTAACACCAGGACACATTACTAGTATCTTTGTTGTGATTGGAGCTTTTTTAGATACGTTTAGTCTTTATGATAATATGATTCAAATCGTAGGAGGAGGAGCCTTACTTCCCGTTACTAGTTTTGGACATTCTCTGATTCATGGAGCTTTACTAGAAGCAGAAAAAGTAGGGTGGATTGGAATCTTTATGGGAATGTTTGATTTAACTGCTGCGGGAATTAGTTCTGCTATTCTTTTTTCCTTTCTTTTTGCTCTTTTGTTTCGACCTAAAAGTTAACTGTAAAGTTTTTTAAAAATGATTCGAAACTCTATTAAAGAAATTTTTTCGAGAGTATAATAAAGATAAGGTAGTGAAATTTATGAATATGGATTTTCTTTATTATATTATTTTAGGTATTACCGTTGTTTCTTATTTACTAGGGTTATTCTTTTCTTATTTTGAGAGAAAAAATTTAGTTTCTCACATAGGAAATGCTGGGTTTATGAAAACAATGGGGGCTCTATCTTCCGAAAAAGAAAAAAACGAGAGTTCTTCTCGTTTTGATGAGGAAATTATTTAGTAATTACCACTTTTCCTGTGTTTTTGAAATTTCGATTATTTTATTCATATCATCGTCTTTGGCGATGATATTTTTATGTTTTTCTTTACAAGTTTCGCATTGATAAATAATTTTATAAGTATCTTTAAAATTTTCTATTTCGATTGGTTTTAATAATCCTTTACAAGGGTTTTCTCTATCTCCTGGGTTGATATCTACATGTTTTGAGTATAAGCAATAGGGACAATGGTCTCTAGAAGTATATCCTAGAGGATTTACTTTTTTTCCACAATGTTCACATATAAAGGATTCATCATTTTGTTGGAAACGTTTCATAGCATCACCTCTTTCATTATATATTTTGTTTTCGATAAATGCAAAAGAAAATGATTTATGTTATAATGGTAGAGTCGGAGTGAGAACGTATGGAAATGGATTTTAAAATTAATGATTTCGAAGGACCATTAGATTTATTATTACATCTCATTAAAGAGTCTAAAATGGACATTATGGATATTGAGATGGAATCAATTACCAAGCAATATGTAGATTTTCTACATCATAGTGAACAGATGAATTTAGAGGTTTCTTCTGAGTATCTTGTTTTAGCATCAGAACTGATTGAGATTAAATCCAAAATGCTTCTTCCTAGAAATCAAGTTGTTGAGGGAGAGGCAGAGGAAGAAGATCCTCGTCAAGAATTGGTAAATCGATTATTGGAATATCAAGCTTATAAAGATATTACCCATCTTTTACAAGAAAAAGAATTGCTTCGAAAAGATATTTATACAAAACTTCCTGAAAATATTCATCAATATGTTGATGAGGCATCTTATGTTCCTAAGGGAGAGATGAGTGTAGATGACTTGATTCGAGCTTTTCAAAGTTATTATCAAAGAAAGTTAGAGAGTAAACCATTAAATACAAAAGTTACGGTCAATGAAATTAGTGTTGCTTCTAGAAGAAGTGATATTCAAAAAGTTTTAAAAGAAAAAAAGAGAGTTTCTTTCTTTGAATTATTTCCTGTTGTTAGTAAAGAATATATTGTTGCGACTTTTTTGGCAATCCTAGAAATGGCAAAAAATAGGGAACTTGTTATTATGCAAGATCGTGATTTTGATGATATTATATGCGAGGTGGTATAGCATGTTAAAGGCAGTATTAGAGGGACTTTTATTTGTTGTAGGAGAAGATGGACTGACTCTTTTACAAATTGAAGAGATTTTGGAAGTAGATGAAGAGACTGCAAAAGATTTAATTATGGAACTTAAGAAGGATTATGAAGAGGAGAGTAGAGGATTACGAATTGACTTTTTAGGGAATCGTTTTAAGATTACTACAAAGTTTGAACATAAACAGTATTATCAAAAATTAATTGAAAATCCGGAGACCAATCTTCTTAGTCAAGCTGCGCTTGAGACTCTTGCTATTATCGCTTATAATGAACCGATTACTAGAGTAGATGTTGATACGATTCGAGGAGTTGGTTCTACTTCTATTATGAGAAAATTGGTTGCGAAAGGATTTATTAAAGAAGTTGGTAGAAGTGAAATTCCAGGAAGACCTATCTTATATGAGACGACTCATGAATTTTTAGATTACTTTGGTCTTTCTTCTAAAGATGATTTGCCTAAGTTAGATGATATTTTAAAAAATGTAGAAGAAGAGGAACAAGATATGAATCCTGATTTATATACTTCTAAATATACAGAAGTCGAAGAGTAAAAAACCTATTAAAAAAATAGTGTTTTTTTTTGAATTCTGTTATATAATATTTTATGTGTTGCTCCCATGGCGGAATTGGTAGACGCGGCAGACTCAAAATCTGCTTCTGGCGACAGAGTTCCGGTTCAAGTCCGGATGGGAGCACCAAATTAGATTTTTTCACCTAACTTTGTTAGGTGATTTTTTAACAAAGAAATTACATTTTTTATTTGATGTTGTGCTATAATATTTTTGATAAAATAGAAAGGGTGTTGGCATAATGGGATTATTCATTACTTTTCTTTTGGGTCTTTTTTTCCTTCTTGGTGTTTTGGTTATCTTTTTTGGAAAAAATACGAAGACAATTGAGAATTTATCTATTTCTATTGCTTTAGGAACTATGGTCTCTTTAATTGGTTTTGATCTTGGTCCAGAAGTTTTAGAACATACCAAAGACATTCCTCTTTTCTTACTTTTTTTATTTATGATTTTTGGAATTGCACTTTTAAAAGGACTTGATTTCTTTGTTCCTGATCATGATGAGGGACATGGTTTTCACCATCATTGTAGTGAAGAAAATTTGGTTCATATCGGGATTATTTCTTTGGTTGCGATTAGTCTTCATAATGTTATTGAAGGAATGGCTGTTTATAGTCTTGTGAGTGAATCGGTTAAAACTGGAATTTTTGTTGCTTTGGGAGTTGGACTTCATAATATTCCTATGGGTATGGTTATTGCTTCTACCATGGAACATGAGAAGATGCCTCATAAACTTATTGCCTATGGTGTTGCGAGTATCTCTACTTTCTTAGGCGGAGTCTTAATGTTTTTCATTCATCCTTTTATCTCAGGTGGAGTTATCGCTGCACTTTTATCGATTACTCTTGGAATGATTTTTTATATTGTTCTTTTTGAACTGATTCCTCATGTGTTTCATTCTGAAAATAAAAAAATATCGGTATTAGGATTTGTTATTGGAGTTGTTCTTTTGCTTCTTAGTACGTTATTTGAATAGAAATTGTCATGTTTCTTACATGACTTTCTTTTTTTATGGTATACTTTTTTTAGATAGGAGAGATTATATGGAATTTGTAACGTTAAGTCAAAAGGAATTTTTAGAATTTTCAGAGAGAAGTCCATATACTAGTTTTTTTCAAATGCCTCTTTGGGCAGAAGTAAAAAAAGATAATGGTTGGGGTTCCTATTTTGTTGGATTAAAGGATGGGAAAAAGGTTGTTGCAGCAACACTATTATTGTATAAAAAGATTCGATTCTTTAAAAATATGTTTTATGCACCTAGAGGTTTCTTACTTGATTATTCCAATCTTTCTTTATTAGAAGAATTTTGTCATGAAATCCAAAAATTCTTAAAAGATAAAAATGCTTTATTTTTAAAAATTAATCCTTATGTTGATTATCAGCAACGAACAGTTGATGGGGATATCGTTCCAGATACTGCAAGAGATGATTTGATGAAGACATTTGAAAAGTTAGGTTTTCGTCATAATGGATTTTATATTGATCAAGATAAAAAGACAGATCTGGAACCAAGATGGATTTCTGTACTCGATTTAAAAAATATTTCTAGCATAGATGAAGCTTATAAAAATATGAGAAGTAGTACGAAATGGAGAATTAATAATTCCCATAAAAATTCATTAGAAATTATGGAAGCTGATATGGATAATTTGTATGAATTTAAAAATTTGATGAAACATACGGCAGAGAGAAGAGAATTTGTTGATCGACCTTTATCTTATTATCAAAATATGTTTCAGGTTCTAAAGAAGGAAAATTTAGTAAAAGTTTTACTTGTTAAAATCCATTTTCAAGAATTATTAGATCATTCTCGTAAGATGTTAGAAGAGTGTGATGAGAAAATTATTTCTTTAAAAGAAAATTCTAGAAAAGAAAAACAATTAAAGGAAGTTGAACTTGAAAAAGAAAGATTACTTGAAAAAATCCGTGTATTAGAAGAGACCATTCAAGAATATGGAGAGGAAAAGATTATTGCAGGTGGATGGTATATGTTATATGGAAGAGAAGTCAACTACTTATTTGGGGCAAGTTATAAACAATTTATGAAATATAATTCTCAATATTTATTACAATATGAAATGATTCAGTATGCGATAGATCATGGATATCAGGCATTTAATTTTTATGGAATTGATGGTAATTTTGATGAGAGTTCTAAAGGATTTGGATTATTTGATTTTAAACGAGGATTTAATGCTTGTGTTCATGAATTAGTAGGAGAGTTTGATCTTATTATTGATTCTAAAAGATATCGTCTTTATCAATTTAGTTTTTCTCTTTATAAGAAATTAAAGAAGCTTATTCATCGTTAGTATTTTGTTAGGAGTGGTACTTTTGAAAAAAATATATATTGTTTTATCTTATACAGGAACAATTCTTTCGCGTGTAGTAAAGTTATATACTCAAAAAGAATTTTCTCATGTTTCTATTTCTCTTGATAAGGGACTTCGACATATGTATAGTTTTGGAAGATTACATGCTTATAATCCTTTTATTGCGGGGTTTGTACAAGAGTCTCCTGACTATGGAACGTTTAAGAGATTTTCTAATACGACAACAGAGATTTACTCTTTAAAAGTCAGTAATCAAGATTATTGGAAGATAAGTCGTGCTATTTATAAAATGGAAAGAGATAGAGATGAGTATGCTTTTAATATGTTGGGGTTACTTATGGTTGCGGGAAATTATCATTTAAAAAGAAATCGTCATTTCTATTGTGCAGAGTTTGTGAAATATGTATTAGATTGTTCTTCTTTACAATTAAATTTACCTGAGATTGTAAAACCAGATGATTTTTTGAAAGTAGATGGTATTCAGTTAGAGTATAAGGGTAAATTAAAGGATTATTCTAGTGGCCTTTCCGAACAAGAGGTTCTTCTTGAAGGATGAGTAGGTGATTTTTGTGGATTTAAAAGATCAGTTTCGCTATTTTGTAGGAGGATATTATGGAGTCTCACTCATGGATGAGTATCCTTTGAAAGAATTTATCTTGAAGGATATTCAGGAGTACCTTACGAATTTTATCGAGTGTAATCCTATAGATTCTTTTTCTTATTTAGAAGAGGCAGAGAAAATCAAAGATGAAGTATCTGATCGAGTAAAATTACAAGATGCTCTTCTTGTTTTACAGAAGATACAAGGACCTATGGATTTGGTATTTTTGATTCAAAAGAGATTGAAGAAAAAATAGAGGAAGAAACTTTTTGAATATTTCTTTTCTTTCTATTTTGGTTATGATATATTTTAAATAAAGGTAGGGATTTATGTGAAAAAAATATTATGCATTGTTGTACTTGCTTTTGTTTTGTTGTTTTGTACAGCTTGTGAAGGAGATGTTACAAGAGCTCTTCGACATGAAGGATTTAGTGTTGGAGGAGAGTTTGAATGTGAAGCTTTCTTTGGAGAAAATGCAACCGAAAAAGCACGTTATTTAACAAGTGGTGGAAAACTTATTACGACAGAGGGTAGAATCTATGAAGTTTCTTTTCAACAAAAGTATTCTAATGGTTCTCATTGTAAAGTAGCAGATTCTACTTTAAAAGTAGTTTCTATTTTCGATGATAAAATCTTTAAAGCAGATGATGGAAAACTTTATACATTAAATGCTGAAAATAATACGAATGCTTATACAGAAGTTAGTACCTCTGATAATTCTTATGCTATCTATGAACTTTTGTTATCTCCAAGTGATGTAATTAAGGCTGTTACGGCAGATAGCAATAATGGCATTTATTATGTTTTAAAAAGTGATGGAAATGTTTATGCTGTTACGATTACAAAAGCAACAGGTGGTGGAGCACCTAGTATTGCTAGTACCATAGTCGTATACAATAGTGCGGATTTTGGTGGTAATATTATTGATTTTGGCTATAACGGAAATAGTTCTTCTACTTTTGTTAGAACAGAGACAAAAGTTTACCGAATGAAAGCAACGAATGCTGATGAGTGCTCTAAGTTTGCAGATGTTCCTTGTGATTACCAAATTATGGAGTCACCTTTCTTTGAAGAATATAAAGATTATGTATTTGTTTATAATGGTTCTACTGTTATTACCACTTATCAAAAAATCTTTAGTGTTTCAGGGTAGAAAGTAAGAGGGTAGCCTTTTACTTTTTTCTTTCTCATGATATAATATGTTGGAATTGAGGTGCTTAGTATGCTAGTTGCTGATGAGTGGAGTGAATACGAACTACTGGATGCTTCTTGTGGTTGGAAATATGAAAGATGGGGAGATGTTTTTCTTCTTCGACCAGATCCTCAAATTATTTGGGATAATGGAAATTTAGAAGAAAAGTACCAAGGAAAGATTGATGCCATTTATTATCGAAGTCATCAAGGAGGAGGACATTGGGAAAACTTAAAAAAAGTTCCTCTATCTTGGGAGATTCATTATCGAAATTTAACTTTTCATATTAAACAAATGGGATTTAAACATACTGGTTTATTTCCAGAGCAAGCTGTAAATTGGGATTTTATGATTCGAAAGATTCAAAATGCGGGACGTGAAATACGCGTACTCAATTTATTTGCTTATACTGGAGGAGCTACGGTTGCTTGCCTTTCTGCAGGAGCTCATGTTACTCATGTGGATTCTTCTCGAGGAATGGTAGACTGGTGCAAAGAAAATGTTCTTAGTAGTGGCTATCAAGGAGACCATGTTCGTTATTTAGTAGATGATGTTATTAAGTTTGTTCAAAGAGAAATCCGTAGAGGAAATCAGTATGATGCTATTGTCATGGATCCACCTAGTTATGGAAGAGGAGCGAATGGGGAAGTTTGGGATATTGAGAAAAATTTAACTTACCTTGTTCAACTATGTATGCAAATATTATCTCCTAAACCATTGTTCTTTTTAATTAATTCTTATACGACAGGTCTTTCTCCTGTTGTTCTTGCGAATTTGTTAACGACTTCTTTTCAAAACTATTCTGGAACAGTATCTTGTGGAGAAGTAGGACTTCCTATTACGAATAATCAAATGATTTTGCCATGTGGCATTTATGGAAGATGGGAAGAAAATGAATAAATTAAATGTTTTATATGAAGATAATCATATTATAGTTGTGGTAAAACCTTTTAATATGCTTAGTCAAAAAGATGCAACGGGAGATATTTCTCTTTTAGATGTTGTGAAAGATTATATTAAGAAAAAATATCATAAACCAGGTAATGTTTATTTAGGACTTGTTCACCGACTAGATCGCCCCGTTGGGGGGATTATGGTTTTTGCACGAAGCAGTAAAGCGGCTAGTCGCCTTACGAAAGCCTTCCAGGAACATTCTATTACGAAGAAGTATCTTGCCATTGTTCATGGTAAATTAGAAGGTAGTGGAGAATGGGTTGATAAGATTGAAAAGGGAAGTGATGGAAAGTCTTTTCTTAGTCCTAATGGAAAAGAGGCTATTTTAGATTATGAGGCTTTACAGTATCAAGAGAAGGATGACTGTACACTTGTGTCTATTTCTTTAAAGACAGGAAGACATCATCAGATACGAGTACAATTTGCTAGTAGAGGGCATTCTTTGGTTGGAGATCAGAGATATGGTGTTCTGGATAAAAAACAGATTTGTTTATTTTCTTATTATTTATCTTTTCATCATCCTGTAACGAAAGAACTCCTTGAATTTCAAACTTTTCCGGAGCCTGTTGGAGATTGGACAAAATTTACACTGTAAAAAATATGTACAAAAAATAAAATATTTGCAATTGCAAATATTTTTTGTTATCATATTTATAGATTATAGAATAAAGGGAGTAGATGTTCATGAGTTTTGATTTAGGATGGTTTACTACGTTACCAGGTTTATTTATTACTGGTGGTGTATTATTTTTAATTTTAGCGTTAGTTTTATTAATTGTAACAAGCAAGAAATCTAAGAAAGAGAAGAAAGCTAAGGAAGAGGCTGATGCTATGAATGAACAACAACCTGCTATGGCTGCTGTTCCTAGTGCTCCTGTACCTGCTGCACCTACACCTGTTGTAGAGACTGCTGTTGATCCTAATCCTGTTCCAACAGGAACTGTTGCTCCTGCACCAGTAGAAGTTCAACCACAACCTACTACTCCAGTTGCTCAACCTGCACCTGTACAACCTGCTGTTAGTGCTCCACAACCTGCACCTGTTATGCCAGCAATGCCTGCTACGGTACCTGCTGCACCTACACCTGTTGCTCCAGCACCTCAACCAGCACCTGTTGTGCCAAGTGCTCCTGTTATGCCTACACCACAACCTGTTCCTGTACAACCTGCTGCACCTGCACCTCAACCAGCACCTGTTGTAAAAGCTGCTCCTGAGATGAGTGCTCCTGCACAACCTACGACACCAGTTATTTACGGAGGAGCAAATCCTACGGTTCCTGCTGTTCAACCAGCACCAGTGCAACCAACTTCTATTTATGGAGGAGCAAGTCCTACGGGTACGATTACACCAGCACCTGTTGGGCCAGTATCTCCGGTTGGACCTATGGGTGGACCTGTTGATGTTAATCCTGCAGTTGCCCCTGTTCCACCAGTTGCTTCTGTTGGACCTGTGCCACCAATTCAATAAAAAATTACAAAAAAGTATTTAAAATACTTTTTTTTTGCTTTGATATTGGAGTTCTTGCCAAAATAATGGTATAATTTTTTTAAGGTGATCTTATGAAGAAGGTATCTATTTTAGCCTTACATTTAGGATTTGGTGGAATTGAAAAGTCTATTGTCTCTTTAGCCAATGTTTTATGTAAGCGTTATCAAGTAGAGATTGCTGTTTGTTATCGGTTATTTCCTGAACCTGTTTTTGAGTTAGACGATAAAGTGAAGATCGTTTATTTAAATCAAGATGATCTTCTTCCTAATCGAGAAGCTTTTCATGATGCGGTTTCTTCTCATAATATTTTCAAAATCTTTCATGAGGGTATGTTTAGTATGAAAGTTTTACATTATCGTAAAAAGAATATGGTAAATTACCTTCGTAAATGTGATAGTGATGTCATTATTTCTACGAGAGATATTTTTAATGAGTGGACAGGTATATATGCAAAAGAGGGAATTATAAAAATTGGTTGGGAACATAATCATTTCCATGATGATTTGAAATATGCTAACAAAGTAGTGGATAGTTGTAAGAATCTAGATTACTTGGTTTTGGTTTCTTCTAATTTACAAGACTATTATAGTAGACGATTAGAGGGAACGAAATGTATGTGTATCTATATTCCTAATTGTCTAGATAAGATTCCTAAACATAAATCTCCTCTTAAGGAGAAGAGATTAATTAGTGTTGGAAGACTTTCTCCTGAGAAAGGGTATTTGGATTTATTACGAGTATATCATATCTTGTATAAAAAGTATCCGGATTGGAAACTTGATATCGTGGGAGATGGCGTTGAGAAAAAATTACTAGAAGAATATATTCACATTCATCATATGGAAGAATATGTCACCTTACATGGCTTCTTAAAAAAAGATAAGATTGATCAGTTGATGCAGAAGTCTTCTATTTATTTGATGACGTCTCATACAGAGTCTTTTGGAATTGTATTAATTGAAGCTATGAGTCATGGACTTCCTTGTATTGCGATGGATTCTGCTGAGGGAGCAAGAGAAATTATTAGTAGTGGAAATAATGGATATTTAATTAAACATAGAAATTATGATGCAATGGTTAAGAAAATAGGAGATCTCATAGAAGATCGTGAAGAAAGATTACAATTAGGGGAAAATGCTCGTGAAAGTGTTATGAAATACACAAGTGATGTTGTCGGAGAAAATTGGTTTGCTATTATAGAAGAGAGTGATGTATATGAATAAGAAAAAAGTTATGTTTATTTCTTCCACGGGAGGTCATTTAGAGGAGTTGTTACAACTTTCTCCTATGTTTTCTAACTATGATTTTTGTTTGATTACGGAAAAGACAAAGTCTAATTTATATTTAAAAGAACAATATGGGGATAGGGTATCTTATCTTGCCTATGGTACTAAACATCATATTTTTAGTTATCCTTTTAAGTTGTTATGGAACTGTTTTAAAAGTCTTTTTTACTACTTGAAATATACTCCAGACTATATTATTACAACTGGTACTCATACTGCAGGACCTATGTGTTGTATTGGAAAAATATTGGGTAGTAGAATTATTTATATTGAAACATTTGCTAATATGGTAACTAAGACAGTTACTGGTAAGTTTTTATATCCAATTAGTGATAAGTTTATTGTTCAGTGGGATAGTATGAAGAAATTGTATCCTAAGAGTGAAGTTGGAGGGTGGATTTTCTAATGATTTTGGTTGTATTAGGTACTCAAGATAAATCGTTTACGCGATTATTAGAGGCAGTTGATCGTGAGATTGAAAAGGGAACGATTCGAGAAAAAGTAATTGTTCAAGCAGGACAGACAAAATATGAGTCTTCTAATATGGAAATCTTTGATTTTTTACCTGCTCCTGAATTTGATAAGTTAATGGATAAAGCATCTCTTGTCATTACTCATGGAGGAGCTGGAACTATTCTTACGGCTATTAAAAAAGGAAAGAAGATTATTGCTGCGGCAAGACTTGAAAAGTATAAGGAACATCATAATGATCATCAAAAACAAATTATTCATGAATTTGCTAGTAAAGGGTATTTGTTAGAATTAAGAGACTTTCAAAAACTAGGTACTATGATTCAAAAATGTAAGAATTTTAAACTTAAGAAATTTGAAAGTAATACTCCTCATATGATTCAGATTTTGGAACAGTATATTGAAAAGGAAGACCATACTGCTTGGTATCATAAATATAAAGAAGGATTATTATATTTATTCTTTGGTGGATGTACTACGCTTGTTAATATTATTTCTTTTGTGGTTCTTCGTCAGTTCCATATTACTGTTTATGTTAGTAATGCAATTGCTTGGTTTTTATCTGTTTTATTTGCTTTTTTCACAAACAAGATTTTTGTGTTTGAAAGTAGAGGAAAGAGTTTGAAAAAATCGATTCAAGAAGGAGTTTCTTTCTTTGGATTTCGAGTGTTGTCCTTACTATTTGATATGGGAATTATGTATGTTTTCATTGACTTACTTAGTTGTGGAGAATTTATTTCTAAAGTCGTATCTAATGTTTTTGTTATTATTATTAATTATGTATTTAGTAAGGTGTTTATCTTTAAAAAATAAAAGGAGGTTGATCTTTTTATGAGAAAGAATAATAAAGGGTTTACTTTAATTGAGTTAATAGCGGTTGTTGCTTTACTTGGGATTTTATCGGTTCTTGTTGTTCCTAAAATTTTTTCTTTGGTTACGGATAGTAGAAAAAATGTATATGTACAGGATGCAAAAAGAATGATTGCTCAAGCACAATATGTTATTACTTCTAAAAATGCGGAGATTCAAAAACCTAAAAATGATGGTGATAAAATTCTGTTAAGTTTATTGTATCTTGGATCTAATTCTTTTCAAGATGCCCCTAATGGAGGAGAGTACCTTACTTCTGAGTCTTTTGTTGTGGTTGAGAAAGATGGAGAAGAATTTAAATATAGTGCTGTCTTAATTGAAAAATATGAGAAAAATGGTCAAACTCTTTACATGGGTATTCAAGATGCTACCGAAGAACAATTAAGTGCAAAAAATGCGATTTCTTATGTTCAGTCGATATACGAAGATAAAAATATTATTACTCTAGATATTAATCCATCTTATACTTATTATAGTGATTATGATGAGACTGATAAATATTCTAAAGTACAACATGTTTATCATAATGAACAGGAATTTGAAGGCAATGTAGAAAGTTCTTCTGCTCCTTTTGTAAAAGATGCTCGTTTTGAGTCTAAGGATAAATTAAAACCAAAATTGGTTGTTACTATACAAGATATGGATAGTGAGGCTTCTGATATAAAAATTGGAATTTCTACTACTACTAGTACATCCGTTAATAAAGATACGTATTATGAAAAAGCAAAAAATAAGGCGCAATCTTTGCGTGATGATAAAAAAACGGATAATGTATATACTTATTCTGAGGATCTTGACTTTACTTCGTATGGTTATGGTAAAGATGTGACTATTTTTATTTATGTTGAAGACGAAAAATCTCTTTTTACTAAAAAGCAAATCAGCTATTCTTTAAAGAACGAAGCTCCTGTTATTAAAAAATTTTCTATTTCATCTGCAGATCAGAAAGTAGATTATAATTCTCCTAATGTAAATGTTTTGCTGGAATTAGAGGATGATACTGCTTCTCAAGAGGATTTATATATTTGTTTTGCTCAGGATAATAAGAATTGTACTTCTTATCAAAAATATTCTTCTTTATTTAAAAATGGTGTTTATCAATATACTTTCAAAGATAGTAGTAATCGTGATTTTACTGTTAAAACTATGGATGGTAAAGCGCATAATTTAACTGTTTATGTTCGGGATCCATATGATTCAAAGTTGGTTGTGAATAAGACTTGTTCTTATAATCTTGCCAAAAATGAAGCTCCTGTTATTAAGAGTTATCAATTTCAGCAAGATTGTATCTCAGAACTTCAAACGGATTCTAATAAATGCAGTCATTATTCTTTATCAACTTCTATTAGAATTGATGCGTATGATACAATAACGCCTAGTGATCAGTTAACTATTACCATTTATGAGGAAGGAAACCGTAATAGAAAGAAATTAGATTATACTAATTCTGAAATCCCTTATACTTTATCTGGTAGCCTTGATGGTAAAGCTAGAACGATTTATGTAATAGTTACTGATAAACAAGATAAATCTTCTGAACCATTAATAATAAAAACAAATACTGTATATAAAGACAAGGCTCCGGAAATTAAAAGTTTTAAATTAGTTTCCTATGAAGATTATCCTTGCCTAAGGCCAGATGCATGTGACGGAAGTAGTGATGGTGGAAGTTATCGATCAACTATACAACTTGATGTGAAAGATGACTTAGTAGATGAAGATGAAATTGAAGTATGTTTTTCTGAAAATAGTAATGCAAGTGAATGTGATGGGAAGTATGAAACTTATTCTAGTTTTGATAATATATACTATTTTAATAAGACTGATTATATTGTTCAGCCAGGAGAAGCCGATTATGATTTTCTTGCGGAAAAATTAAAAGTTTCTAAAGATGAATTGTTACGTACGAATCCTACGGATATAAAACCATTTGAAACTATTTATGTTCCTAAAAAATATGGTAAAGAAACCAAAAAATATTCTCTTGCTGTTTATGTTAGACAAAAAAATACATCTTTAATGTCTAAAGCGAAAGCTGATTATTCTGTATATCATGATCAATCTCCTTCCTATTTATTAGATGATTTTACTATTTATTCTCAGAGTGATGAAGTACAGTCTGCATCTGTAAAAATTGATATTTCTACTGAAATTCCAGATACTGATGATGAGAATATTGAGGAATATACACCTGATATTCAACATGAAGATTCTGAAGGAGGGACTGGTGAGTCTGTAGATTCGGATTCGAAAGAAGATACAAGATATTATAATTGGGATTATTATATTAAAGATGATTTTCAATCATATGATTTATCGCTTTGTTATTATATAGGAGATCCCAATAAGAAAGATAATAAACCAATTTGTAAAAAATTACGTTCCATTCTTAATGGAAAAGAAAATAATTCTGATGATATTCTTGATAGTATTTTAAATGATAAGTCCTTTACTTTTACTGATGAGGAAGGAAATGATGTAAAAGGAGCAACCATTTATGCTTATTTAGAGCTGGTTGATACTTATCTTGACTCTTCTACGAAAATTCGTTTTCCTAGTAAGGAAAGTGAGTATAAGATATATGATATTAATGCTGAAATTGCCCCAATTATTACTAGTTTTGATATAACATCTCTTGCGGAACGTCTTGGGTATAATGATGTTCAAACAACTGTATCTTTCTCAGTTTCTGATCCTGGTGATACTTTTACTTATTGTCTTACAGAAGGAAATTCTTGTCTTGATGGTGATTATAGTAAAGAAATATTTCCTGCGAATAATGATATCCATCGATTCCGATATGATTTTTTAGACACAGATCATTTTAAAAAAAATTTAAAACGAAAACTAACTTTATATGTAAAAGATTCTAAGGGAAATATTACGATATCAAAAACATTAAATTATGATATTTATGAAGAATGTTCAACAGGTAGTGATAATTTTTCTTATATTCTTGATTTTGAAGATAGTTATCGAAGCAAGACAAGCATTAATCCCAAAAATTGTAATGGAAAATGTTATCATAATGTAAAATCTTCTGTTTATGATAATGATCCGGGTCTTATTATTGATCAAAATGATATATTTGGTATTTATAGAAGAAAAATTGCTTACAAGGATCAAAGACTTTCTGATACTTTTTGTGAAAAAGAAAAAGATTCTGAAACTTATTGTGACTATAAATCTTGCTATGATCCACAAGATCAAGAAGAATCCTATTATGTTTCTTTATATGTTGAGGATCTTGATTTGAAATGGGTTTATAAAAATTCTCATGTCGTTATAGAAGAAAAAACTGATTGTGGTGATAATCCTGATTGTGTTCCTGAAACTTTAAAAGAGCCTGTTAGTTTTGTTTGTTCTGGTTATTATGAAACTTATAGTTCGAAAGTAGTGAATGGGGTTGTTACTTTAACAAAAACGCCTATTCGTATTTGTCCTGTTTTCTTTAAAGAAGCTGTTGGTAAATCTTATAATCTTGGTGATGATTACCTTTATAACAAAAATGATGTCTCTACTTATATTCAGTTCAGTAAAGATGAATTTGAGAGTAATTTTATTTCTAAGGGAGGTGAGACTGATGAACAAAGTTAAATTATTTTATCGCAATCATAAGAAAATAATTATGACTGGTTTGTTAGTTTTCTTATTCCTTTTGCTTTTCATTTTATCTTTATTTATTTCAAATCATGGTGGAAAAACTTCAAATGTTAATCGTGGTGTTAAGTTGTCTGGAGTTGTAAAAGATGAAAATATAAGTCTTCCCGATTTTATTACTGATAGAAAAATTTCAAAATCACATTGTACTGAAGATAAAATGATATGTATTAATGATGTAACGATTTATCAAGATAAAAAACTTAGAGGAGAAATTATTTTTTCTCTTTCTTATGATAGTAATTACGATAGTAATTTTCAAGCAACTCAAGAAATTGGATTTACAGTTGGTACATTAGTGGTTAGTTTTGGTAAATCTTCAGATAATTTTCAGATATATGATGATGTATTAATTAAGTATACGATACATCTTGCACAAGGCAAAGCTGAAGTTCATTATGGCTATGATGGATATGATTTTTTAGATAAAAATTTAGTAAATGATTTTCAAGTTCGAAATGCTACTGATAATGATACATTATTTTTGACCGACTTAGAGTCTATTGCAGAAAGTCCTGGCAAATACGAGGAATATATGGAAAGAATTGAAGCCCTTGATTAAAAAAAGATATTGTCAAAATATCTTTTTTCTTTTTGTTTTTATGACAAATCTATTATTTTTTGTTACAATTATAATTAGG
>CANRPY010000007.1 GCA_947632595.1 uncultured Bacilli bacterium
TGGTACAGAAGAGGAAGAAGAAGTTGTGAAAGTATTAAGAAAGAAAGGAAGAAGTTTATGAAAAAATTACAAATTGGAGTCATGGGTTCTGCGGCAGACTTAAACTATGGAGAGGAAGTATTATTATTTGCTAAACAACTAGGAAAGGAGATTGCAAAGTCTAAAAATATCTTGGTCTATGGTGCCGAAAAAGACTATACTTCTTTATCAACAGAAGCTGCGATAGAAGCATCAAAATATAAAGGAGTAACGGTTGGTGTTGCGGGTGGAAAGAAAAAAGAAGTGTATGGAGCATTTCGTCCAACCATCTTAATCTCCTCTGGACAAGAAATTGGTGGGGGAAGAGAATTCTCTTTAGTAACTTCTTGTGATGTCATTATTGCAATATCCGGAGGGTCTGGTACTCTAACAGAAATAGCCATAGCCTATCAAGCAGGAATTCCCATTATTGTCATTGATCAGTTTAATGGTTGGAGCAAAGAACTAGCAAACGAATATCTAGATGAAAGATTCCGAGTAAAGTGTATACCTGCATCTACTCCAGAAGAAGCAGTAAAAAAAGCAATCTCTGCTGTACAAAAAGAGAAAAAAAACGTATAATAAACACTTAGAAATGGAGGGGTCCTATGAATTTTTATGAGAAAGTAAAAGATTTAGATGAAAAAACACGAAGAAAGAAAATACAAAAGAGGATCTCTTCTCTTGAAAAAAGATCTAGAAAAGAAAACGGTGGCAATAAACAAATAGGCTATCATGTTGGTTACAATCCAGAGAGAAAAGAACTAATTGATCGTGGAGATAAAGTAGAATTTAACCTAGAGGCAACCATCTTCTGTAATGGCTATATTCCACGTGGTTCTGAAATCGTCTATGGACTTCATTACAATAATTTTGGAGAAGCAGGAAATCATGGGAAATATTATACAATTGATGATGACTCCTATATTTATGATTTCTTTGACTATATGGATGGAGTAGAAGTCGTTTCCGATTTTGAGATGTTTAACTACATTGAAGAGTTTTTAAGAAGTTATTTTGGATTCTTTCCTGATGGAACAAGAGATGAAAGATTTCGCTTAATTGCAAAGAATGATGATAGATACTATGCTCCAACAATAGAACACAGTATTAAGTCTTTTAAGAAAACAGGAAGAGCCCTTTGTAGCGAATATGCAATTCATGCTCAAAACATCCTACAAGTACTAGGCTATGATTGTTGCATGATCATTGGAAATGTAGAACAGGAATATGCTGGAAACATTTCCCATGCTTTTAACTTAATATCCTATAAACCAAAAGCATCCAAAGAAATAAATGATTTTCTAATTGATTTCGCAAGCATGGTAAGTATCTATGATGAAAACTATGAAAGGTTAGGACTTGCTCCTTTTATGGGTAAAATTGAAGATTTATCCGATGACTTTTTAAATGATTTTGTAGAAGGAAAAGAAAAATTAGTATTTGAAGACTATGAATATGTCTTAATTGGTGGCACATTATTTAAAATTGGATATAGTCAAATGCGAGAATACCGAGTAGATACCGATCTAATACCAGATCAAGACATTGAAAAAACAAGAACCTATCAATATAAAAAATAACAGGATTTCCTGTTATTTTTTTCCATTTCTATGATATAATCAAAGAGAGTAGAGATTAGGAGGAAACATGAAAGAATTATTCAATAACAAAAAATTAGGAATTACAACGTTAGTCGTATTATTTTATTTCGGAATCTTCTTCTTTATGAATTATACAGAAGAAGCATATCTTCTTTTTGCAGGAGGTTGGGAACAAGTATCTTCATATATGAAAGTAGGTAGTGTTTTACCAGGAGCATTTTTCGCAATCCTAAAATTCATAAGAATCCCATCCTATGGTATTTATTTGCTCTCATATGGTATGGCAATTGTTCTAACCGTTCTAACAATATTAGAATGTACAAAATGGCTAGAAAAATATACAAACCAAGAAAATATGGCACTTCTACTTAGTATGGGAATTGTACTAAATCCATGGATAATCGGAGGATACCTTACTTTAGAAAAAGGGTTTATCTTATTATCCATTTATGCTTGTATAAAAGCAGTTCAATTACTAGATCAAAAGATAGAAGAAAAAGACAAATCCCGTAAGAAATTAATAAAACCATTTTTATGGCTTCTTCTAGTGGCTTTCACAACGCCAAAGATGATGAGTTTGTTTGTTGTATTAACCATTTTACCAATTTTAAAATACTCTAAATCTCTAAAGCAATGGTTAAAAAATGAAGGAAATGTTATCTTATTCTATACAATTCCATCTGCATTAAGTTATGTATGGTGTAAATTACTACAAGACGAAGGATTAGAAGGACCGATTCAAATGATAGAAAATGGTAAAATCTTCTTTGTAAAATTCTATGAAGGAATCAAAAATGGATTTGGAATCTATCCTGCCTTTTTCCTACCTCTAATAGGAATCCTTTTACTTGCACTTTCCATCTTCTTTATCCAAAACAAGAAAAAGAAAAAACTAAATTCTTATGGTTCTATTATTTATATGGCAATCATCACGTTAGTCTTTACCATGATTCCATTCTTATTCCGTAATGAAGAAAGTATTGTAATAGATGAAATTTCTTTATATGCGATGGGTAGTATGATTGGAATCTTTATGGTAGTCTTCCAAAAAACCATCAAAAAAGAATTTTTACTCATCATTCTAATTCTAATGTTAGGAGGAGAATATTTTGCTTTTACGAATTCTGCCATCAACCGTTTTGTTGGAAATTATGCAGAAAAGCAAATGATGGAAACGATTAATAAAAAAGTATCTGCCTATGAATCTACAACAGGTCAAGCCGTTGATAAGATTGCAATCTACCGAGATGATTTAAATAGAAACAAAGATACCGCAATCGGTATGCTAAAATACTATACAAAAAGAGATCTAACCATTACTGAACAAAATGATTACATCTCTGATCGTTATTTTAAATCAAAAGATTGGAAAGAGTTTACAGAAGATCAAGTAGTCATTGTAAATGAAACTCTTCACTGGTATTTATATTAGTCTTCGCAAGCAACTCCAACACGACAAATGGTAAGAGTATAGGAACTATTTCCCCTGTACTCTCCCTTCTCATCGAAGTCATCCTCTCCATCATAAGTAAAAACAGTTAGGTGAATGCTGCTATCAATTTCCGAAATTTGATAACTACTTTGTAATTTGATTGCCGTATATAAAGTATCTTCATGGAAATCTTGATCTTCAATATGAGAATAAAATCCTTTTCCCTGATTGGCATAGTCATCATATAGATAATTCATCAAATGTTCCCATCTTTTCATGGTATCAGAAGGATATCGAATGATATAAGAAACATCTTCGCCACTAGTTAAATGGAATTGGATTTGAAAACCAACATGTAATTTTCCCTCTGTATTATATTTCATCCATTCTTCGTAATAAGAATTCGCAAAACCATTTGGTAAAGAGATGGAATCTAAATTAGAAGGATAGATTTGAAAAATACCAATATCTTGTTCTACTTGTAAATCTTTAGTAACTTTGGTGAGTTTTGTTAAAGTATTTCCCTCCAAAGAATAAATTCCAATAGGAGTTGTATTAGAGTCTTGATAATCCTCCAAGACTTCTTCAGGAGAAATCGTTTTCTCCTTCTTTGGAAGAGTTTTCTCATCTTTTACGCAACCCGTTAAACAAATTAGTAAAAGAATCCAAACGAAATATTTTTTCATAAGACCACCTCATGATTATCATTATAATATAGAATATGAAAAATAAAAAGGAAAATAAGAGAGGTGATTACTTTGAATATTGGACTATTTATCGGTGTCTTAATGGGAGTTACTGTAGTAACAATTCTAAATGAAAAAATGAAAAAAGATTTAGAAAAAGAAGAAAAAAAGAAAAAGTTATCGGCAGAGCTTTCCTTAAAAGAACCAGATGTAAAGATAGAAAAAGTAAAAAAAGAAAAATTAAAAAAACCAAAAGAAAAAGAATGATTGCTCATTCTTTTTTTACAGAAAGAAGAAGTAAAATCCATATAGAATATCTCTATAGAAAGTCTTTTTCTATCAAAGTTAGAATTAAGAATTAGAAACCTCTTAAGATAGAAATCTTTTAAAAAGTTACTCTTCTCAAAAAAGGAATTATAAAAACCCTTTTAAGAGAACTTTTGAAGTCCTACAATACTTTGAATTACCGAATCATAAGATCAACATTGACTCTATCTAGTTGAGAAAAAGTATCTTAAAAAAATCATTCTAGGAAAAGAAATCAAAAATCCTGAGTCCTAAACAGAAATAAAAATCAAAATTCAAATAGAACATCTTTTGCCGGTATTCTTAAAACTTCAAAACCTAAGAATAACAGACTCGCTTTTGAAAAGCGTCTTACCATAATTAAGAATCTCTGATTTTAAGAATATCTTCGATACTTCGTTTTTAAAACAAGAAAACTGGTAACTCAACTTTCTTATATTAAAAGGGGTAACTGCGTATCAAACAAAAGATGCAAATAAACTATTGGCCAATAATAATTCTTTTGAAACCAAATGGGATTACCCCAAATGGATTCTTATCTTTGATTGGCTGATTGGGTATATAAGATAAGAATGAAATAGGGTAGTACCAATTCCATTGGCAAAACATCGACTACAACACTATTTCTAAAGGATTATTACTGGATTTTACCAATGTTTTTCTCCTTTCTTAACCCACTATTATAATCATGTACAAGGAAAAATGCAAGAAAAAAGGAAAAGAATAAAAAAGGATGTCTTTTAAAAGGAAAATATGATAAGATGATAATAGGTGAAAAGATATGAATAACAATAACATGATGGAACTTAATACGGAGAAAAGCCAAAAAAGAAAAGAAAAAGAAGAAAAAAAAGAGGAAAGACTTCGTAAAAAAAGAGAACGATTAGAACTTCTTAAGGAAGAAAAAGAGGAACGTTTAAGAGAAAAAGAAGCAAAAAAGAGATTAAAGGAAGAAAAAAAGAAAGGTTCTGTTCCGGAAGAACCATCAGGGCCACCTCTTGGAGGAGATTCTCTATCTCCAACCCCTAGTTTTCCGCCTCTTGGAGTATCAGGGCCATCGACTACCCCTCCGCCACCTCCAAAGCTTCCAAAAGTAGAACTAAATCCCTTAGAGAAAAAGAAACAACAAATCAAAAGAAAAAAGTTCCTACAAGCGGTTTTAACAATTCCAGAAGTCATTATTGTAATCATTCTTGCCATCTTTTGTAAAAGTAAATACATATCTTATTCCAAAAATGTTCATCAAGTTCTAAATTATTCATCAGGAGACTATGTCTATGAAATCAAAAGAGATAACGAGAAAATAAGAGTAAAGAAGAGTACGAAAGAAGGTTGCGTTATGGAACCTTGTGAGATAAAAGAACTAGAAGAATATAATATTAATTTTAAAGAAGATAAAATGAAAATGATTCGCTTATTTCTAGATATAAAATTTCAGTTTAAAAGTAAGACTTTATCCATAACAAAAGAGGATTTTCATACTTTCTTATCGAGAAATTGTATCTATAGTATGATTCATAATAAAGAAAACTTTTTATCTTTCCAAAAATATAAAAAATATGAAATATCTGATTATGAACAAATGAGTAGTTATACAACAAGAGGATATCAAGTAAAACAAACAGATGGAAACGCAACGCTAACGATTGCCATGGGAGAAAAACAATCAAGTGGCTATGCCATGGTAGTAAATAGTGCATATAAGATTGGAAATGATTTATATGTCTACATTGAAGAACAAATTCCAAGCAAAGAAGAACAATCTCTTACGGTAATTACCCATCCAATGTTACAGTTACAAATGTCATCTTCTTTTGAACATATCTATGTATATAATGTAGAAACAGGGGAAGCTTTTCCTAATTTAGATGCACAAGAGACTACTCCTAATCCACAAGCCAAAAAAGAAGAAACGATTCAATTTGGTACAAGTTTAATTGATTTATTAACATAAAAGAGCAAATGAACTATTTGCTCTTTTCTTCTTCTTCTAATTTTCGATAGTCAACTTTCCCAACCATAGTCTTTGGTAGGGCACTACGATAAACAAAATCTTTTGGAATCATATACTTTGCTAGATTCTTCTCACAATATTCTCTAATCTCTAAGCGAAGAGAAAAACTATCTTTAACATTATTTTTTAAAACAATATACGCTTTTGGTACTTGTACTTTATAAGGATGAGGAATTCCAACCACACAAGAATTTAAAATAGCTGGATGTTTATTTAAAACTTCTTCAATATGAGAAGGATAAACATTATATCCAGAAGAAATAATAAGTCTTTTTAATCTTTGAACAAAGAAAAGTCTTCCATCTTGATCAAGATATCCTAAGTCACCTGTATGAACCCAAATCTTTCCTTTTCTGTCTTTCTCTAAGACTTTGTTTGTCTCTACCTCATCATCCAAATATCCCATCATAACAGAAGGACCACTAATTAGAATTTCTCCAACATCTCCTGTTTCAACTTCTTCCCTTGTATCGGGATCGACAATTTTAATATCATTAGAAGGAAGAGGAATTCCAACACTACCCAAAGCGTAAGATGCCTTAGTACTAAAAATACAACCACCGCTAGTCTCTGTCATTCCATATCCTTGTACAATTTTACTAGGACAATGATGTTTTTTCAAAAACTCATTAACCGCAAGATTTCTCTCTTCATTTAAAGAGTCTCCACCAGACACTACATACTTAACATTCGATAAATCAATATCATCCATATGTTTATTGGTAAGCAATGCTTCAAACAAAGTTGGTACACCAGGAATAATAGAAGGGCGATATTTACGAAGCAACTTATCAAATCTTGCCGCATCAAATTTAGGAACTAAGATGAGACAAGCACCAAGTGTTAAAGGATAGTGGACACACTCTACAAGTCCAAAACAATGAAACATAGGTAAGATTCCAAGCATCGAATCACTGCTATCATTTTCAGGAAGAGCAATTCTTGCTTGATTCATGACAACATTAATATTTCCATTAGAAAGTAAGATACTCTTAGGTTCCCCAGAAGTTCCACCACTATGAAGAATCACTGCTAAATCTTTCGCACGACATGGTTTTAATACCTTTTGTTGATACTCAGCACCCAAAAGACGAAAATCCTTCCACAAACGAAAATGAGCATCCTCTTTTGGTAAACGAATTTTACAATCATTTGTTAAAAAGTACCCAATCCCAAGTGCCGTAGGCATAGAGTCTCTTGGAGAGATTAGAATCGTTTGAATAAGACTTGTCTCAGGATAAATAGCTAAAATCTTCTTATAATTAAAGTTCACAGTAAAAAGATAAATAGACTTTGTATCAACTACAGATTTTTTAATCTCTTCTTCTGCAGATAGGGGATGAATCATATTCGCAACTGCTCCAATTTTACTAACTGCATAAAACAAAATAACAGCTTCCGGTACATTGGGTAAACAAATAGAAATCACGTCTCCATCTTGTACCCCAATTTTTTTAAGAGCCTTTGCACAAAGTTCTATCTCATAAAATAACTCTCGGTATCTCATCTTTTTTCCAAAATAATTCAGTGCATAATTATCTTGTCGAAACTCATTTTCTTGCCATAAAAATTCATAAAGAGACATATCCGGTACATCGACTTTTCTTTCTTCCCTCGAATAATATTTTTCCCATAATTTTTTCTTTTTTAAAAAAGAAAATAATTTCATGTAATCACCTCATTAAAAATAAACACATGTTGAATATCAAACACATATATTGTATAATTGATAAGAAGAAACTTTCAATAATCAATGTTTAGATAAATGTTAAATAATGAACAAATAAACAACACGTGTTCAGAAAGGACCATTATGGATAGAAGAACAAAATATACAAAACAATTAATCAAAGAGACTTTTCTAAATCTATTAGAGAAAAAAGATATGAATGCCATTACGGTAAAAGAACTATGTGAAATAGCGGATCTAAATCGAGGAACTTTTTACCGTTACTATTTAGATATCTATGATTTATTAAAACAAATAGAACAAGAATTTATCGATGAGATTAAAAACTCTCCTCCTATAGAACGAATAGAAGAGCATTCTATCTATTCGTTTACCAAAGGAATTTTATCGATATTTGAAAATAATAAGAAATTAGTAAAAATATTATTTAATACGGATAGAAATATTTATTTTTTAAATGAAGTATTAGAAGTAGCGTATGATAAATGTATGAATAGATGGGAGAATTTAAACCCAGATATCGCCGGAGAAGAAGTAGAAAATGCAGTCGTATTTATTTTTAATGGAGCACTAGGAGTCATCAACAACTGGGTGAAAAATGATTTCTCATCTTCATCAGAAGACATTGCAATCTATATTGAAAAGTACTGTCAAAAAGGAGCAAGAAGATATCTTCCTAAAGAAAAACAAATTTAACGTAAAAAGGAATATTTTTATGACAAATCCTGTATAATTTGAAACAGAAAAAAAGATTTATGTTAAAATCAAAGAGGAGGAAGAAAACATGATAGAGATTTTAAAAGCAATATTATTTGGTATAGTAGAAGGAATCACAGAGTGGTTACCAATATCCTCAACAGGACATATGATTTTATTAAATGAATTTGTCCAATTAAATGTATCGAATGATTTTTATAAAGTATTTGAAGTAGTGATCCAACTAGGAGCAATTCTTTCTGTAGTAGTATTATATTTTAAGAGTATTTGGCCTCTTAAAAAAGAAAAAGATAAGGTTGTAATCGATAAGAAAACAATGTCTTTATGGGGTAAAATTTTAGTTGCCTGTATTCCAGCAGCAATCATTGGTCTATTATTCGATGATTGGATTGATGCTCATTTTTATAATAGTATAGTAGTCTCACTAGCCCTAATCGTATATGGTATTTTATTTATTGTAATTGAAAAGAAAAACTTAGGTTCTAGAAAAACAAAGAGTATAGAAAAAATAACATACAAACAAGCTCTACAAATAGGAGCATTCCAACTTTTAGCATTAATACCAGGTACTTCAAGAAGTGGTTCTACCATTATTGGAGGATTATTAATTGGACTAGAAAGAAGTGTTGCCGCAGAATTCACTTTCTTTTTAGCAATCCCTGTTATGGCAGGAGCATCTTTATTAAAATTAGTAAAATATATTCTAAGTGTTGGACTATCTTTTACAGGATTAGAAATTACAATCTTATTAGTTGCAACAGTAGTAGCTTTCATTGTAAGTATTGCAGTCATTAAATTTTTAATGAATTATATTAGAAAACATGATTTTAAAGCATTTGGATATTATCGTATTGCTTTAGGATTATTAGTATTATTATATTTTATAATCATGAAATAAAGAGTAACGAAGATTACTCTTTTTTAGGTAGGGAGGATTAGTATGAAAGAACAAACAAAACAAAATAGTTTGCGCTTAATGGTATTTGAAAGTGCAAAAGAATTAGGAGAAAAGGTAGATAGACATTTACTAGAGATGTATGGAAAAGATCCAAATAAGGAAACTTTTATTGTACCCATCAAAGAAAACTTCTTTGAAGATGGTCATCTAAAAGTAGAAATTGAAGAAACCGTAAGAGGAAAAGACATGTTCTTATTAACAGACATTGGAAATTATTCCATAGAATATAAGATGCATGGTTTTATCAATCACGCATCTCCAAATGATTTAATGATTCAATTAAAAGATGGAATTGGTGCTTGTAAATGTCATGCCGATAAGATTAATATTGTCATGCCACTATTATATGCAGGAAGACAACATCGTAGAAATGTAAGAGAAAATCTCTCTTGCGGAATGGCACTTCATGAATTAGATAACTTAAGTCATGTAAAAAGTTTTATAACATTTGATGCTCATGACCAAGGAGTAGAACATGCTATTCATAATATGGAATTTGATAACTTTTATCCAACCAATACCATTCTAGAAAGCATGATCGAAGATCTTCCAAAGGCAAGATTAAAAAAACTAGTATTTGTCGCTCCAGATAATGGGGCAACCGGAAGAAGAAATGTATACTTAAATTCATTTAATTCCAAATTTATTACAAGAGAAGCAGGAAGTTTTGTAAAACAAAGAGACTATAATAACTTAGTAGATGGAAAATACCCTGTAATTGCTCATGATTATTGTGGAAATGATGACTTAGAAGGATTTACTGCCATCGTATCAGACGATATGATCTCAAGTGGTGGAAGCATGTTCGATGTCATTGAAGAATTACAAAAAAGAAATGTAAAACACATTCTAATTGTCGCAACCTATGCACTCTTTACGAGAGGAATTGATCAATTTAAAGAATATTATGAAAAGAAAATGTTTGATGGAATCTATACAACCAATCTATCCTATATTCCAGAAGAATATCGCAAAGAAAAATGGTTACATATCTGTGACTGTTCAAAGTATTTAGCAGAAATTATCTATAATATTCATAATGATATTTCGATTACTCCATTATTAAGAGATAAATCCTTACCAGTAAAATTAATAGAAGAAAAATTTAAAGAAAATTAGGTGAAATACATGAAAATCATATCTTGGAATGTAGCAGGACTAAGAGCTTGCGTAAAAAAAGGATTTGAAGATTTCTTTACCAAAGAAGATGCTGATATCTATTGTCTACAAGAAACAAAAATTCTAAAAGAACAGACTCCTTTTCATAAAGAAGGGTATGAAGAATACTTGTATCCTGCCCTAAAGAAAGGATACTCAGGAACAATGGTTTATACAAGAATCCATCCAGAGTCAGTAACTTATGGAATAGGGGAAGAAGAATATGATCAAGAAGGAAGAACAATTACCCTAGAATTTAAAGACTTTTACGTAGTAAACTCCTATGTACCAAACTCGAAAAGAGAATTACTAAGACTTTCTTCTAGAATGATCTTTGAAGAAAAAATAAAAGCATATTTAAATCAGTTAAAGAAGAAAAAAGATGTAATCTATTGTGGAGACTTAAATGTAGCTCATGAAGAAATCGATATTAAAAATCCAAAAGAAAATAGAAGAAGTGCAGGGTTTACCGATGAAGAACGAGAGAAAATGACCGAGTTATTACAAGAAGGATATATCGATACCTTCCGTCATTTTCACAAAGAAGAAGTAAAATATACTTGGTGGAGTTATTTAGGACACGCTAGAGAAAGAAATGTAGGATGGAGATTAGACTACTTTATCACCAATCAAGAAATGTTAGAAAAAATAGTAGATTCTAAGATTCTAGACGATGTGGAAGGATCAGACCACTGCCCAATCGAATTAGAAATAAAAAGTTAGCGTAAAGATAAGTCAAATAATACAAATCTTTTCCAAAGAAAAAAGAATTAAAGTTATAATAAAAGTAGAGGTGTAAGATTATGAAAGAATATATGGATCAAGAAAAATTAAAAGTAGTAAGAGATAGAAAAGGCTTTATTGCTGCTTTAGATCAAAGTGGAGGGTCAACGGCAAAGACTCTAGAAAAGTATGGAATTTCTGAAGATAGATATCATACAGAAGAAGAGATGTTTAATCTAATTCATGAGATGAGAAAAAGAGTATTTACATCCCAAGTATTTACAAGTGAAAAAATATTAGGAAGTATTTTATTTTATAAGACAATGGAATCGGTTGTAGAAGGAGAATATACAGCAGACTATCTATGGAATAAGAAAAATATTGTCTCTTTCTTAAAAGTAGATAAAGGTCTTGCCGAAGAAAATCAAAAAGTAAAAGTCATGAAAGAAATTCCTGATTTAGAAGATCAATTAAAAGAAGCAAGAGCAAAACATGTTTTTGGTACCAAAATGAGAAGCGTTATTTTAGGAGCCAATAGAGAAGGAATCAAAGAAGTTGTAAAACAACAATTTGCTTTTGCCAAAAGAATATGTGATAACGGACTCGTACCAATTATTGAACCAGAAGTAGATATTCATATTCCCGATAAACAAGAAGCAGAACAAATTCTAAAAGAAGAAATTAGTGAAGTTTTAAAAACATGGAATCAAGAAGATTTTATTATGTTTAAATTTACGATTCCTACGGTAGCAAATCTATATGAAGATTTCTATGCCTATCCATGTGTTGTAAGAATTGTAGCACTATCAGGTGGTTATGAAACAGACGAAGCTTGTCGTCTATTAAAACAAAATCATCGAATGATTGCTTCTTTCTCACGTGCCTTACTACAAAACCTATCCGATCAACAAACAGAGGAAGAATTTGATGCAGAATTACAAAAAGCAATCAATGAGATTTATGAGGCATCTGTAGAAGACTAGAGAAATCTAGTTTTTTTCTTTTTTCTATTTACAAACATACGTTTGAATATTATAATAAAAGTAGAAGGTGATACCATGAAAAGAGTCTATGTATGTATTGATTTAAAGAGTTTTTATGCATCCGTAGAATGCCAAGAAAGAAATTTAGATCCTCTAGATACCAATCTTGTGGTAGCTGACCAATCAAGAACAGAAAAAACGATTTGCCTAGCGGTATCCCCATCGCTAAAAAAATATGGAATTCCAGGAAGAGCAAGACTTTTTGAAGTAATGGAAAAAATAAGAGAAATCAATCAAGAAAGAAGAAAAAGAAATAAAAATCGGAATTGGACAGGAAAAAGTGTTAGTGAAAAAGTTCTAAAGCAAGATCCAACGAAAGAACTAGATTTAATCATTGCTCCTCCTAGAATGAAAGTATACATGGAGTATAGTACAAAGATATATCATACGTATTTAAAATTTGTTGCCGAAGAAGATATCTTTGCATACTCGATTGATGAAGTCTTCTGTGATATTACAAACTATTTAAAAATGTATAAAGCAACGCCAAGAGAATTATTAACCAAGATGATTCATACTGTCTATGAAGAAACAGGAATTACCGCAACAGGAGGAATTGGAGAGAATATGTATCTTGCAAAAGTGGCGATGGATATCGTTGCAAAACACACAGAACCGAATCAATTTGGTGTAAGAATTGCAGAACTAGACGAAAAGAGTTATCGCAAATTTTTATGGAATCATACTCCTTTGACAGACTTCTGGCGAATAGGCGGAAAAACAGCAGAACACCTAGCAGAAAAAAAGATATACACGATGGGAGATATTGCAAGAGTATCCTTAGAAAATGAAGAACTTCTCTACAAAGCATTTGGAGTCAATGCCGAGTTTTTAATAGACCACGCATGGGGAGTAGAACCATGTACCATACAAGATGTAAAAAAATATAAGCCAAAAGTAAAAAGTATCTCTTCTGGACAAGTTCTACATAAACCATATGACTATGAACACGCCAAATTAATTGTAAAAGAAATGGCAGATAATTTAATCTTAGATTTAGTAGAAAAAGAATTAGAAACCGATTTAATCGCCCTTCAGATTGGCTATGATAAAGAAAGTCTGACATACTATAAGGGAGAGACCATGAAAGACCATTATGGAAGAGTAGTCCCTAAACACGCTCATTCTTCTCTACGTCTAGAAGAAAAAACATCCTCTAGTAAACAACTTCAACAAGCATTCCTAACACTATATGAAAAAATAGTAAATAAAGACTTAACCATTAGAAGACTAAATCTAGCAGCTTGTAATATTACGAAAAAAGGAGAAGGAGCAAAAGTAAAACAATTAGATCTCTTTTCGATAGAAGAAGAAAAAGAACAAGAGAAAAAAGACCAAGTAAAAGAAAATCACTTACAGAAAACATTAGTAGAACTAAAAAAGAAATATGGAAAAAATTCCATTCTAAAAGGAATGAATTTAGAAGAAGGAGGAACGGCAATTGAAAGAAACAGACAAGTGGGAGGACATAAAGAATAGTTTTCCCTATCTCGATATTTTAGAAAAAGATCCACCCATTTCCAAAAAACATCCCAAACAACCTATGGAAGCAAGAGCAGCACAGTTTTCTCCCTTTGCAGCCTTAACAGGATATGAAGATGCCATCAAAGAAGTCTCTCGTTATACAGAAGAAAAAATTTCTCTAGAAGAAGAAGCAAAAAATGAATTAGATCAAGAACTTCAAAAAATAGAACAAAGAACCCGTGCAAAAATAACCATCGTATACTTTGAAAAAGATCCTAGAAAAAAAGGAGGAAAATATAAAGAAATACAAGGTATCTTCCAAAAAATAGATAGAGAAAAAAGAATCCTTTTTCTAGAAGACAAAACTAAAATTTCATTAGAGGATATTGTAAAGATAGAGAGTTAATGCATCAAGAGTAAGAATTCTTTGTTATAATAAAAGAGGTGAAGAAAATGGATTCTAATTGGTTAATCGCAAGTGAAAAAGAATTTATTGATCAAATAAGTGATGCCTATGGATATGATTCCAATATTAGACACTTACTCTATGTCATGATACCGGCATTTATAATCAAATATGGAAGAGGAAAAGAAAAGCAAATTAAGAATGCATTTCGAGAAATTCGAATTACTCCAAGTAATCATAAAGAAAAATATATCAAAGCCTATTATTCATCAAGACCAATTCGTACCAAAGAAGGGTATACGACTGTAAAAACAGTGGTATTACAAAATTATCAAGAAACCTCTCTAGTAGACTTATTAGATAATTTAGTCCATGAATTTAATCATGCCGTAAATTCCTATCTACAAGAGATAAAAGAAACAAAAAATTATCTATATCTAAGAACAGGATTAACATACCGAATCTATAGAAAAGAAGATTTAAGTTTTGTAAAGAAAACATCTTCTTATATTCTAGAAGAAATCATCAATACCAAACAAACAGAAGAAATCATAAATATTATCAAATCATTTGACGGCAAAAATAGAGAAATTGAAAATACGATATATGCAATCAATAGTGAGACAAGTCATAAATATAGTTCTAATTCATATTATCTAGAAGGAACCATCTGTAAACGAATTTTAGAAAATAGGACCTTTATCAATACTTTAGCAACCCTTCGATTAAGCGGAGAAGTCTATGATATTGAGAAATGGTTTGATGATATTACAGGAGAAGAAAATTCCTATAAAAAATTAAACGAATCTTTAAAAGAAATCTATGATTTAGAAATTAAGTATACAACACAAAAGTTTTGGAAAGCACTAACCTTAAATAAGATTCGCTCGATATCAGAAGATGTCATGAGGATTGTAAAGAAATTTGATAGAAATGTAAATTTTAGATAAAATAAAAATGAGGTGAACAGAATGAATCAGGAGAAATTTAAGGAATATCGAGAAAAGTATAGAGAATTTATCTATCATTCCTATACCTATGAACAAAAAGAAGATTTAAAAATAGAATATTATTTTGAAATTCCTGGGTTATGTGAATTTCATCCAAGAATCATTCTGGAACACTTAGGAACAAAACAAGTTCCAAGCAAAGATCATTTAGAAGCACTTATCTTTCGTTTAGGAATGATAGAACTAATCAGTTACGTAAAAGCAACATGTTCAAAGAAGATCAAAATAGAAGCAGGATACTTAGAAAAGGAGGAGATTCCTTTCTATCAAAAATTATATTGGAATGGGCTAGGAGAATTCTTATATAGGAATGGTATCGAAACAACCGAAGAAGAATTATTTGAATTTGAATGTTTCCATGAAGAAACGACCCTTCCCAAAATTACGTATGAAAAAGCAGGAAACTTAATCTGTGTTGGTGGTGGAAAAGACTCCTGCGTATCCCTAGAATTATTAAAACAGGAACCAGGAAACGTATGCTTACTAATGAATCCCAAAACACCTTCTATAGAATGTGCGAAAATTGCAGGATACGAAAAAGATAACATGGTATTTGTAGATAGAATACTAGATCCTAAAATCAAAGAATTAAATGAAAAAGGATTCTTAAATGGTCATACGCCATTATCTTCCCTAATCGCATTCTTATCTTACTTGTGTGCCTATTTAATAGGAGTAAAAAACATTGTCTTATCCAACGAAGCAAGTGCCAACGAATCCACTGTAAAAAATACAAACGTAAATCATCAATATTCAAAAACTTTAGAGTTTGAAAATGATTTTCGAAAATATATGGATGACTTTATTGGTTTAGAAATCAATTACTTTAGTCTCCTAAGAGGACTATCCGAATATAACATTGCCAAACTTTTTTCAAATTATAAAAAATATCATCCAGTCTTCCGTAGTTGTAACTTAGGAAGCAAAGAAAAAGAGTGGAAATGGTGTTGTAATTGTCCTAAGTGTCTTTTTATCTATATCATATTAACCCCACATCTAACAAAGAAAGAAAGAATAGAAATCTTTGGAGAAGACTTATTAGATAGAAAAGATTTACTAAATACATTCTTAGAGTTATTAGGATATCAAGAAACAAAACCATTTGAATGCGTAGGAACCATGCAAGAGGCAAGATTATGTGTAAGTCTTGCCATCGAAAAAGGGGAAGAAGCTTATCTCTTACATTATTATAAAGAGCATTTTCCACTAGAGTTAGACAAAAAAGAAGTAGAAGCTTATCAAGAAGAGAATAATGTAGAGAAATATTACGAAACCATCATAAAAGAGGAATTAAAACGATATGATAAATAAAATAATAGAAAAATTAGAAGGAAAAAGAATTGCCATCTTAGGTTTTGGAAAAGAAGGAAAATCAACCTATCATTTTCTAAAGAAGTATGGGAAAAATCTAAAGATTGCAATTCTAGATCAAAATCCAATAGAAATAGACGATAAAGAAGTAGAAATAGTAACCGGAGAAGACTATCTAAGTCATTTAGAGAATTATGATAAGATTATAAAGTCTCCTGGGATCTCCTTAAAAGATGAAAATAAAAAGCCTTATCAAGACAAGATTACTTCTCAATTAGAACTCCTACTAGAAGTAAATAAAGAAAATGTAATTGGAGTAACCGGTACCAAAGGGAAATCAACGACTTCTACCTTAATCTATGAAGTCCTAAAAGATCAATTAAAAAATGTCTACCTTCTAGGAAACATTGGAACTCCCGTCCTAGATAAAATAGAAGACTATGATGAAAAGAGTACCCTAGTCATTGAGATGAGTTCTCATCAATTAGAGTTCTTGAAAGAAAGCCCTCATATAGCTTGTATCTTAAATTTATATGAAGATCACCTAGATCATGATGGAACACTAGAACATTACCATCAAAATAAAATGAATATTTGGACGCATCAAACAGAAAAAGACTACTGCATCTATGCATCCGATAATGAATATTTAAGAAAGTATTTAGAAAAAAATGATACAAAGAATAGAATATATACAGTAAGATCAGATGACAAAGAAAATGGTAAAAATAGTACAAGAGTAAAAGAGAACAAAGTATTTTTAAATGAAGAATGTGTCTATGTAGATGATGACAAAAGATTATTAAAAGGAGATCACAATCTAAAAAATATCATGTTTGCCTTAACCGTTGCAAAAATACTTGGACTAGATATGGAACAAGCCAAAAAGAAAATAGACTCCTTTGCGGGATTAAAATACCGTATGGAATACATCACAACCATAAAGGGAGTTTCATACTATAACGATACTATCGCAACCATCCCAGAAGCAACAATGAATGCCATAAAAACCATTCCAAATATCAAGACTTTAATTGTAGGAGGAATGGATAGAGGAATTGATTATGAAGAGTTTATTGACTTTTTAAAAGCATCTTCTCTAGATACCATTATTTGTATGCCAACAACAGGTATGAAAATTGGCAAAGCATTAGAGTCTTCCAACAAGAAAATAATCTATGTAAATACCCTAGAAGAAGCCTATCAGGCAAGTAAACAAGAAACCAAGAGTGGAACCTCTTGCCTATTATCTCCCGCCGCTGCAAGTTATGAATTCTTTAAAAACTTTGAAGAAAAAGGAAAATGTTTTGAAGAATTGGTAAGAAAAGATGAAACGATGTAGTTGGGTAAAAGAAAACAATGAAGTCTATGTGAAATATCATGATGAAGAGTGGGGAAGAGAAAGCCATGATGACTCGCATTTATTTGAAATGCTAATATTAGAGTCCTTCCAAGCAGGCCTATCCTGGGAATGCATTTTAAACAAACGAGAAAACTTTCGAAAAGCGTTTGATCAGTTTGATAGGAAAAAAATCGCAAATTATGATGAGAAAAAGATAGAAGAATTAAAAAAAGATTCTGGAATCATTCGCAACGAAGGGAAGATCATCGCAGCGATTCAAAATGCAAAAGTCTTCCAAGAAATCGAAAAAGAATTTGGAACCTTCTCTAACTATCTATGGTCTTATACAAACAATACCCAAATCATAAATAACAAACAACAGACAACCTCTCCTTTATCGGATCAAATCTCAAAAGATTTACAAAAAAGAGGAATGAAATTTGTAGGAAGTACTATAATCTATTCATACCTACAAGCAGTAGGAGTTATCAATGACCACGAAAGAGAGTGTTTTTTAAAAAAAAGAACAAAAAAATAAAATGAATGGATTTACAGATCCATTTATTTTCATTATAATAAAACCTACAGGGGATGAGACAAATGGCAAATAAGTATGTCGCAACAATTCTAAATCGTATATATTTAGGAGGAGATGACTTCCTATATTATCCAAGTCATACCGTAATAGGAGAGATTGATCCTAAATCAAGAATCTTAAAAGATAGAAATGGGGATGAGTTTCTATCCATTACGGATCCAACTCTTTTAATGTCAGAAGTAACTTGCGGATATGCAAATGTAGAACAATTACGCGAGCTTCCAAGATTAATGGGAAGAGAGAATTTAAAAGATGCCATTTCTGATTATTCCGATTATTGTAAAAGACTATTATTTTATGTATCGAGATTACCAAATCATAAAATATTATCCTATGTCATTAATTATCATGATATTAGAGAACACTATAAAAAAAGTATAGAGTTAATTGAAAAAAACGGTGGGTTTGAGAAAGTCTCTGAAAGAAAAGAAGGAATTCCAAATCCAGAAAGACAAAAGTCTCCTGAAAAAAAAGAAGAGCAAAGGGAAGAAGATGAGGAAGAACCTATTGCCAAAGCCATTCTTCAAGAAGAGGTTCGTTCAGAAATTGCTGCTTTCTTTATGGAAGTAATGGAAGGAGTATACTCTTTAGAGGAACTAAAACAAATTAGAAAAAATGTCATTCTACAAAAAGAAGATATTGAGTCTCTCTTAGACTCTATTAACTTACAAATAGAAGCAAGTGAAAATGGGGAATCCAGTATCAAACTAAAAGGGGAGGGCGACACTCCAACAAGATTAGAACGAAAAGCAAGAGAGCAAAAATACCCGAAACCAAGAGTAGAAGGATATATCGATATTGATGACCTTTATAATAAGATTACAAGAACATTAATTGCCCAAGATGAACCAACCAAAAGAGTCTTAACAGAAATCATTCGAAAAATAAGAAGCAAGGAAAGTAATCGTAGAGGAATCTTAATTACAGGATCAACCGGTGTTGGAAAAACAAAAATGATGGAGTTAATTGCCAAATATATGGGAGTTCCTTTTCATAAAATTGATTCCACCAAATTAACCATACCAGGATATGTAGGAACCGATATCGAAGAAGAACTTTGGAAACTATATGTCAAATGTGGAAAAGATAAGAAAAAGGCAGAGCATGCCATTATCTACTTCGATGAGATTGATAAAAAAGGATCTAGTAAAAAAGAAGATATTAGTGGTAGAGGCGTTCTAAATGTTTTACTACCTTTTATTGAAGGGGCAACCTATGATGCAACAGAGAATATGAAGTATCAAAAAGAAACGGTTCAAATAGACACGAGTAATATGATTGTCATTCTAGGAGGAGCCTTTACCGATGTCTACAAGGATTTAGCAGAAAAAAATAGTATTGGTTTCTTAAGAGACCAAAAGTCAACGAATAAAAGTAGGGAAGCAACAACAGAAGATTTTGTGAAAAAAGCAAATATGCCTGATGAATTTATGGGTCGTGTCTTGATTGTAAAACTAAACGATTTAGATGTAGATGCCATTAAGAGACTTCTTCTAGAGTCTGATGAATCTGCAATCAAAGTTCAACAAAGACTATTTGAAGAATTAGGCGTAAGACTAACGACAGGAGCAGGCTACTTAGATGCCATCGCAACAAAAGCAGTCGCAAAGAAAACAGGGGCAAGAGGATTAAATACCGTAGTTGATGAAACAACCTGGGAAGCCTATAGAGATGCCTATACTCACCTAGGAGAATATGAAGAAATCATACTAGGAGAAGAAACCGTAGAAGATCCAAAAGTCTATCAAAAAATACCAAGAAAGAGAAAGTAAGAAAACCTTACTTTCTTTTTTAAGAAAATAAAAAAATGGTTGCAATTTAATTTTGAATTTGATACAATCATATTACGTGAGAAATGGCGAAATAGCTCAGCTGGCTAGAGCGTTCGGTTCATACCCGAAAGGTCGGGGGTTCGATCCCCTCTTTCGCTACCAGATGGATAGGAAACTCGAACTTTTCGAGTATCAATATAAAACGACTTGTCAAAAAGTCGTTTTTATGTTATTATGAATATGTCAAGGTTTCCTTGCATAAAATAAAAAAGGGAACATTCAGTTTTAGTAAGTTGAATGTCTACCCAATTGATATTGTTTAGACATTTAATTCAATGAAGAATTAAGTGTCATTTTTTTATTACTACTATCATAATGATAAGGAGAAATACTTTTACAACAAAGAGAGAAAAAAAGATGATGGTTATCATCTTTATAATAATTCAATACGGATACCAAGAACACCATACTGTTCTTGTTTTTCTTTTGTATAGTATTTTTCTAAATCCTTCATCAATTCTTCACGAGAAACAGAAGTATCTGCAAGTAGAGAAATATCAAGATCTTGAAACATTTCTTCAAAAGTGGAGTATCTTAATAAACCAACCACTCTTGTTTGAAAGGACTCTTGAAGATCAGGTTCCTTATAAAAGGTAACCGTATCTCCAATCTTTATTTTTTGCCGTTTCTCATCATAGAGTCTAATTTCAATTCTCTTGGTTCCATTTAACATAAAATAATAATGAGTAGGTTGTAATTTCATTTCATGATTCATAACACTTTCTCCTTTCTTATCTATTGGTCTTCTCGGAAACTATAGATAACATTATAAATATCTCCAGTAGAAGAAGGACCTTCTAATCCTAAGTAATGGGTCTTACCACTCTTAGATTCAAAGAACCATAAAGTAAAATATTTATTTTCTTGAGTAAAATGTGTAGTGACGATATATGCCTTATAAGAAGCAATGGTTCCGGTAGAAGTATTGATACTATCAACATTTCTTTTAGACAATTCATTATAATTAGAGTTGGCCCAATCAGCAGCTCTCATACTAGTAGTAGGTAGAGCATATAAAGTAGCAATCCAAGTTCCATCAGAATATTGTAGAGTATTATTTCCATTTTGATCTTGGAACTTATGCCAAGTCTTGGGAATAGAAATAAATCCAAATTCTTCACTTCCAACACGGAAAGAATTTTCTGCGGTAAAGTAATTAGAGTAGTCACCGCCACTTCCTACTTCACCAGCAGGATCTTCATTAGAAAATGGTTTTTGATTAGAATCTGCTTTTCCATAAAAATATAAAAATAAGAAAAAAGCAATAAGAAGAACAATGGAACCTACAATAATACCAATCGCAAGGATTTTAATTCTCTTCTTTTTCTTTTTCGCAGCCATTCTCTTTTGTGAGATTTGTGCATTAGGAAGAGGAGTAGATGCGGGAACCGTAGGAGGAGTAGTTGCCTCTTCATTAGGAAGCTCCATCTCTTTAGGGATTGCAATCTCATTACTAAGAGTAGGAGTATCACCCATCATAAAAGAAGGAACATCGGCAAAAGAACCATCAGAATTACTAACATCCCCAACAGCTAAAGAATTGGCAACTGGCATAAGCCCATTATTACTTGCTCCAACAACTTCTACAGTAGGTTCACCAAGACCCTGAGCAGGAGCAGGAACTTCTTCCCGAATATCATGGCTACCACATTTACTACAAAAATTTCCATCTTCTTCAATCACACTTTGACATTGATTACAAATCTTTGGCATATCACCACATCCTTAGTATCATTTTACCATAAAAGAAAGTCCTGAAAAGTTGAAAAAGGAAGAAAAACAGTTTTTGACACCGAAAAAAGAACAAAACTTTGCAATCCTATCTTTCCAAATGAAAAAAAATAAGGTAAAATAATAAAAGAAATTGCCCCATAGCCAAGTGGTAAGGCAGTGCGCTCTGACCGCATCACGCGTTAGTTCGAATCTAACTGGGGCAGCCAATTAAAATAAAGAAGAAATCAATGAAGAAGGCAATGCCTTTTTTCTATTTTCTTTTTAGAAAAAATAGTGTATGATAGGAATGAATTTATTTCCTGCGTGAAAAGGTTAAAAGAGGTGTAAATCATGACAGTAGAAGAAAGAAAAGAACTTGCAGAATTATTATTTCCAAATATCAAACAGGATAGAGATTACTATGAGAAAAAATACCCAGAAAGAAACTTAAAAGAAGGAGCCATGGTAACAAGATATGCTCCCTCTCCAACCGGTAGTGTCCATTTAGGAAACTTGCTAAGTGCTTTTGCAGACATGGTATATGCAAGACAGAGTGGAGGAAGTTTCTATTTAAGAATTGAAGATACCGATCAAAAAAGAATGATTGAGGGCGGTATTGAAAATATTACAGGCGTTCTACATGACTTTGATATGATTCCAACAGAAGGATATTCTTTTGGAGGTGACTATGAACCATATATTCAAAGTGAAAGAACAGAAATTTACCAAACATATATCAAAGACTTGATAATAGAAGGGTATGCCTATCCTTGTTTTATGACCGAAGAAGAAATCGAAAATATTCGAGAAGAACAAGAAATCAATAAAACAAAAATTGGAATTTATGGTGTATATGCTGTCGATAGAGACCTATCTCTAGAAGAAATTAAGAGTAGACTAGAAAAGAAAGAAGATTATGTCATTCGTCTAAAATCTCCAGGAGATGCTTCCAAAGAAATAGAAGTTGTTGACTGTATCAAAGGAAAAATGAAATTTCCAGAACACAATGTAGATACGATTCTACTAAAAAAAGATGGTACTCCAACATATCACTTTGCTCACGTAATTGATGATCATCTAATGCATACAACCCATGTCATTCGAGGAGATGAATGGGTATCCAGTCTTCCTCTTCATATTCAATTATTTGAATTACTTGGATTTACACCAGTAAAATATGCACACATTGCTCCAATCACAATCAAAGATCAAGAAACAGGAAATATTCGTAAGATTAGTAAAAGAAAAGATCCATGGTTTGGAGTAAAATACTATGATGAAAATGGTATCCCAATCGATGCTCTTCACTTATATCTCGCAACAATTACCAATACAAACTTTGAAGAGTGGTATTTGAAAAACCCAGAAAAGAAAATATCAGATTTTACCTTCTCTTTTGAAAAACAAGCAATCGGAGGAACTTCTTTTGATGAAGCAAAACTAGAAAATCTTTGTAAAACATATTTCTCTAGAAAAAGTGGAAAAGAAGTTTATGAAGAAACCCTTGTTTGGGCAAAAAAACATGATGAAGAATACTTTAAGCTACTAACGGAAAACAAAGAAGACATGATAAAATTCTTAGGAATCGAAAAAGATGGCGATAGACCAAGAAAAGATATTGCCAAATATAGTGATGTCAAAGAAGAATTTTCATATGCCATTGACTCTCTATTTGAAAAAGAAGCGTATCAAAAGTTTGATGGAGAAAAAACATATAATACCGACTTTATTCAAGAATATGTTGACAATATCTTAGATTTAGAAGTCGATAACGATACTTGGTTTAGTACCATCAAACAATTCGCAACGGATCACGGATATGCTGCTAGTCCAAAAGAATATAAAGCATCTCCTGAATCCTACAAAGGACATGTTGGAGATATCTGTGAAGCCATTCGAGTTATGATAACAGGACGCTTAAAGTCACCGGACCTATTAAGCATTATGAAAATTCTTGGCAAAGAAAGAATTACAAAAAGAATTGCCATGTATAAAGCATATAAAGAAAAGAACGATTAATCAATCATCGTTCTTTTTTTGATGTACCAAAGTACAAACGCCATCTCCTTCTAAGACTTTTAGAAGGTTTCCTTTTTTATTAATATTAAATACCAAAATAGGAATATCTTCTTCCATACAAAGACTAATTGCCGTAGAATCCATAACATTTAGTTTTTGATTCAAAACATCAATATAAGAAATCTCATCATATCTCTTCGCATCTTCAAATTTCTTAGGATCCTTATCAAATACTCCATCGACTTTAGTAGCTTTTACCAAAACATCGGCTAAAATTTCAGCAGCTCTAAGACTAGAGGCCGTATCCGTTGAGAAAAAAGGACTTCCAGTACCACAACCAAAAATGACAACTCTTCCTTTTTCTAAGTGACGAATAGCACGGTCCTTAATATAAAATTCCGCAATCTGTCTCATCTCAACTCCTGTTTGTACACGAACCGGCGTATGAATTTGTTTAAAAGCATCTCCAAGAGCCAAAGCATTCATAACCGTACCCATCATTCCAATATAATCACTAGTTGCTCGGTCCATATATTCATTGCTTTTTCCTCTCCAGAAGTTTCCTCCTCCAACAACAATTCCAATCTCATATCCTAAATCAACACAGTCTTTAATCTCTCTAGCAATCTCTAAAGTTCTCTCAAAATCAATCCCTGTTTTATTACTTCCTGCAAGGACTTCTCCACTAAGTTTCAAAAGAATTCTCTTGTACTTCAAAAAATATCATCTCCTAAAAATAGTGTAACATAAGAATTTCCTCTTAACAAATATTAATTTTTGTGATATAATAGGCAAATCGAAAAAGAAAGGGGATTCCTAATATGATACAAAAGATAACATTTACAGAAGATTTAGAAAACATCCTAAAGAAAATGGAGAGTAATTGTTATGACGGTATGACTCTTAGAAAACAAATACGAGAACTACAAGAAGAACAAACACCTCAAGTCGTAACCCAAGCACCAGCTCCAACAAAGCCTCACTTTGAGATTCCAAAAGCAGAAGAGGTAGGGGAAGATGATGAATTAAACGCCTATATAGAAGAATATCGTAAAACAAGTTTTGAAGACATGAACACTTTCATTGAACTATTACCAGATAGTGATGACCACCAATATGAAAGAATCATTCTACGTTTGCAAGCAGAATCCATAAGAGAAATAAAAGAAATTATAGAAATGATGGAAAAAGAAGACAAAACAAGTCGTGGAATCTTTGAGGAATTTCTAAAAAATGAACAAAAGAAACTTGCAAAATTAAAGAAATTATTACAAGAAGAAGAGAAAAAAGAAGAAAAACAAACGAATCATAACACGATTATCCTAGTTCCAAATAAATCGGGTAAGATTCGTATCTTTGATGAAATAGAAGATATTCCATCAGACTTTTATGAAGAAATCTATGAATTAATCGTATCCATCATAAATGGTAAATTTAAAAGAAGAAAACGCTTTAATATCGGTTCCAATGCAGCCCTAGGTTCTGTATCAGAAGTAAGAGGAAATAAAGTAAGAGTTCTATACCAAAGACTTGCTCAAGATGTATACGCAATCTACTCTGTTTTTTTAAAGAAAACATCCAATGCTAGAGGATACCGAAGCCTATTATTAAATCGTGTAGGAGACTACAAAGAAGTAGAAGAAAGCATTAAGAAAAACATTGAAAATGGCGAATTCTTAGAAGCAAACGATCAATATGTAGAAGAACTATGGAATAAACTTGGATATTCCGAAGCAGCAAAAATCTATAGAAAGGGGAGAAAAGACGTATGACATTAGAAGAGTTACTAAGAGCAATCGATGAAACCAAAGAAGAAATTACTCCAACGTATGAAGAAGATCCTGGATACGCTATGTGTAAAGAGTTTCTAGATAATAACAAAATGATGAGAGCAGAGCAATTAACAGAAATCGATATTTGGAAATGTATGAAGTGTCTTGCTTACCTAATCACCGAAAAGAAACTAACGATAGAAGAATGTGAAGAATTAGAAGAAACGAACAGAACCTTATTTGAAGATCTAGACTATGATACTTTTAAAGATGTGATTTCTGTTTTATATGTCATTACCGATCTTCCAAAAAACAAAAGAGATCTTGTCTTATTATATATTGAAGAAACGAGTAAAATAAGAGCCTCTCTAATCCTTGGAACCATCAACGAAAAAGAGGTAGGTTTTCAAGAAATAACCGAGGGAGATTTTGAAGATTCTGACTTTAAACGAATCCTAAAAGAAGTAAGAGAACTAGAACAAACAAAAGGAAGCATTCGAAAAATTGTAGAATTTATTGAAAGAGGACCAGAAATTGCCTCTAAACTATATATGTACGTACAAGCTCAAAAACACATGAGAGGAGAATGTGCTTCTTTTGAAGAAGAACTTGCAGAGGAAAATTTCAGAAAAAAGATCAAAGCAAAAATGATACAAGAGTTTGTTGCTTCTTGTTATAACCAAAAAAATATTTTAACAATCTACAATAACATTACTAGATTTGTAAGTGCAGAAGAAGGAAAACGTCAAAGTGCCAGTAAAGAAGCAAGACGAATAGATAGAAATTGTGAAAGAGCAAAAGACGTTTTAATAAAAGCAGATCAAGAAGAAGAAATTACCAACCTAAGAGAATTAGTCCGTTATCTTCCAACAGAAGACCTAAAAAGAAAAGCATTAATGTGGGCACAGGAAAGAAATGCAGAATACTACTTATCTCTAGAAAAGAAATTAGAAGAATTAAGTGCAAACTCTATTAACTTATATATGGCAATACTAAATCGCTATCATATCGCAATGGATAGAAAAGATATCCCAACACTTTTACAAAACACTCCAGGAGAACTAGAAGAAATCTTATCGATGATTCCTCTTCATGCATTTACAATGGAAAGTCAAATAAAAATCATTCAATCTACCAATGTAGGAATTGCAAAAAGAATCAGAAAATACCTAGATAATTGTTTTATAACCTTAGAAATCTTAGGAGACAACTGGGACTTATATGACCATAATAGTACAAAACTAACAAGATTTGAAAAGTCCGTTGAATACATACAAGGAAAAGGAATCAACCCAAGAATTCTATATGAATATGCAAGCATCTTATGGGCAAGTCCAGAAATATTTCAAAGAAATATCGATACCTTAGAATCCTATAATTTATTAAGAGCCTTAAGAACAATAGATGATTTTAGTTTCTTAATGGATCCAACAACTCCAACCAAATTAGATTTGATGACAGAACTTGGATATTATGAGTATCTAGAAGAAGATATTGGTCTAATCAATACGTCAAAACAAAGAATCAAACGACTAGAATTATTAAAACGAATGAATATTCCAGTAGAAGATATCGATACTCTATATGAAGTATTAGAAGGAAATGACTTTATTGTAAAAGATGAAGAACTAGATAAATACTTAATTGATTATGCATCTCTAAGACAAGAAAAAGAATTAACATTAACCTTAGAAGAATTAAAAGAAAAAGCAACAAACTCTGTTTCAGCGTCTATTGGAGGAGAAATATTTTCTCTACCAAAGATAGAACGTCTAATGAAAGAAGGTTATAGACTAGAACAAGCAATGTTTGTTGGTAAAAGATGTGATGTAGAAGAATATAAAAAGATACAAAAAGCCTTAAAACCTTATCAAAAAACAAAAAAGAGGGAAGCAAACGTTTGACAGAGAGTAGAGTCTATGTTATAATCTAAATGTTTGACGCCTCATGCTCAAACCGCATTGAAAAGGTAAAAACGGATATCCCGTACCTTAAGAGCGAGTCTTAAGTTGAATAAAGGAGGTAAAAAATGAAAGCTGTAATTAAAGTCGGTGGAAAGCAATACTATGTAACGGAAGGTGCAGAAATCTACGTTGAAAAGTTAAATTGTTCAACAGGAGATGTTGTAAATTTCGACCAAGTATTAATGCTTGATGAAAAAATCGGAAATCCTTATCTTACAGGAGTTACTGTTCAAGGAGAAGTTCTAAAGAATGGTAAAAACAAGAAAATAAAAGTTTTCAAGTATAAATGTAAAGATAGATCTAACCGTGTAAAACAAGGACATAGACAACCTTATACAAAAATCAAAATTACAAAAATTACAAAATAAGTATGATTACAATCCAAATTCAAAAAGAAAATAAAAAATATAAAAAGCTTAGTATTCTAGGACATGCAATGTATGCCGATCGAGGAAAAGACATTGTATGTAGTTCAGTAAGTAGTATCGTAATTACGACAGTAAACGGAATACTAACATTGGATAAAGGAAGTCTATCGTATATGGTTGGGAAAAAAGGAATGACTATCGATATTAAAAATGATGATGAAACAACCCAATTACTCATCCATAATATGGTTAATCTATTAAAAGATCTGGAAAAACAATATCCAGAAAATGTAGAAGTGAAATAAGGAGGAGAATTATGAAGTTATTAAAATTAGATATACAATTATTTGCTCACCACAAAGGGCAAGGATCAACATCTAATGGTCGTGATTCTGCAGGAAGAAGACTAGGAGCGAAAGCAGCAGATGGAGAATTCATCACAGCTGGATCTATTATATATCGTCAAAGAGGAACAAAAATGTTTCCTGGAAACAATACTCGTCGTGGAAACGATGATACTATTTACGCAACAGTAGATGGAATTGTAAAATTTGAACGCTTAGGTAGAGACAAAAAACAAGCTTCAGTATACCCAGTAGAAGGATAAAAGAAAATAGAAGAACCATTAGGGTTCTTTTTTTTCGAAGAACAATGTACAAAACAAAAAGAAAATGATATAATTTCTAGGAAAAAGGAGGGATTCTTTATGTTCGTAGATGAAGTCATATTACGTGTAGAAGCAGGAAATGGTGGAGACGGATGTACGGCATTTCGTAGAGAAAAATTTGTGCCACTAGGAGGCCCTTATGGCGGAAATGGTGGACATGGATCGGATATTATCTTTAGAGTCGATGAAGGACTTCATACACTATTAGACTTACGTTATCAAAAAATGATTAAGGGGCCAAAAGGCGAAAATGGTCGAGGAAAGAATCAACATGGAAAAGGTGCAGAACCAACGATTATAAAAGTCCCTCAAGGAACCGTAGTAACCGATATGGATAGCGGTCTAGTAATTGCCGATTTAAAAGAAAAAAATGAAGAAGCCTTAATAGCCAAAGGGGGTAGAGGAGGAAGAGGAAATACTGCGTTTAAAACCCAAACCAATACCGCCCCTGATTATTCCGAAAACGGAGAAGAAGGCGAAAGAAAAAATATCAAAGTAGAAGTAAAAATGCTTGCAGATGTAGGTTTAGTTGGACTACCAAGTGTTGGAAAATCAACGATTATTTCCTGTATTTCTGCTTCACGCCCAAAAATTGCAGCCTACCATTTCACAACTCTAAGTCCAAACTTAGGAGTAACCAAATCATCAGATGGTAGAAGTTTTGTTGTTGCAGACCTACCAGGATTAATTGAAGGAGCAAGCAAAGGAGAAGGACTAGGAGATAAATTCTTAAGACACATCGAAAGAACAAGAGTCCTTGCTCATGTAGTAGACATGTCAGGAAGTGAAGGAAGAAATCCTTACGAAGACTATGTCTTAATTAATAAAGAATTAAAAGAATACAATGAAAAATTATTGCAAAAACCAATGATAATCATTGCCAATAAAATGGATCTTCCCAATGCAAAAGAAAACTTAGAAGAATTCCGTAAAAAAGTAGATTGTGAAATCTGGGAAGTCAGTGCCGCAACCAATACGGGTCTACAAAAAGTAGTCAATCGTCTTGCGGACATCTTAGATACCATTCCGCAACAAGCATTATATGAAGATAATCAAATAGAAAGTAAAATCTTATATAAATTTAAAAAAGAAGAACCATTTACCATAACAAGAGAAAACGATGTCTGGGTTATCTCTGGAGAAGAAATTGAAAGAATCTTTAAGATGACCAAATTCCAATCAGAAGAAGCAGCATATCGTTTTGCCAAAAAAATGAAAAGATTAGGAATTGACGATAAATTAAGAGAACTTGGTGCCAAAGAAGATGACCAAGTACGAATTCTAGATTTTTATTTTAACTATAAAGATTAGTATCCCCTTAATTTATCAACAAGAAAAACACCAAGGGGGATATTTATGGCATTATATAGAAATACCTGCATAGAGTTAAGCAAAGAGTCATATACAAAAGAATTGTATCGTTTCCAAGGAGCAAAAACCTGTAGTCGATTAGAAATAGGAAAGCCAAATGAAAAAAAATATATCTACGTGTCAGCTTCTCTTGATCATCATATGTACTTTACAATGAAGAGATTAAAACAATTAATTGACCAACTTCTTCAAGAGACAAATGGAACAAGATTAAACGGAAAAGCGCTTCAAGAAACAGAAAGTTATAATTTAGTAAAAAAATTAGTTTTATACCAAGAAGGATTAGATGGTCTTACAAGTTACCGATTAATTACACCAAAATCTTTTGACAGATTAGTAAGAGGACACTGCGTAAGAAGTGATCAGAAAGTATCCGGAAAACATTACGTAGAAAAAGTAGATAGAAGAGTCTGCGGAGGAGGATTTGGGTTTGGAGAAGAATGGAAAGACCTATTAAATTATGTAACCTTATTCTCTGCAACCGCAAAAATTAGTAGAAAAGATATTTTAGAAATCATATCTAACATGCGAAAAAGTGGAAAAATGAATCAAAAAGATAACTTGCGTTTTTTACTGGGAGACCCAAATCGTTATCGCTATGAAATGAATCCAAATATTATCAGTGATTTTAATAAATATGATATTATAAATGTATTGGAAATAATTCTAGAAAAAGGACTTATACCAGCAGGTTCTCCTCTAGAAGAGTCACCTAAACAAGTCATCAAAGAAGTCGTAGAAGACTATGAAGTAGGAAGACAAAAAACATTAGAATTATTAAGAAAGAAATATAAATAATAGGGTGGTTATATGAAGAGTTTAGAAAACAGAACACACTATCAAGAAATATTAGAATTTTTATATAAACATCCTACTTACTACACTTCTTTTGAGAGAAAAGGAATTCAAAGTTATGCCTTTCACGATAAAGAAGAAAATTTCTATTTAGATGTGTTAAGAGAAATCTATGATGAATTAGGACTCATTCCCGATGAGAAAAATATCTACATTACATTCCAGAATCTAATTCAAGAATTATTTGGCACGGAAGAAAAAAATATCATTGAAGTAGGAGGAGGAGTCATTCCTAGACTTGCTACAAGAATTCGTATGCATCAACAAAAAGGAACCATTACTGTATATGATCCCCGTCTTGCAAAAGACATTAGAGGAGATGAAAGACTCATCTTAAAAAGAGAAAAATTCACGGATAAAACCCCAATTAAGAGAGCAGACTTATTAATAGGACTCATGCCTTGCGAAGGAGCAGAACCATTAATTGACCAAGCACTAAAGCATAAAATAGACTTTGTCCTATGGTTTTGCGAAGGAGGGCCTCATGGAGATTACTTCGACTATTTTGAATCCGAAGAAGAGTGGTTATACAGTACACTATATTACGCAAGAAATGGTGTAGAAAATAAAGGAATGGGCAAATTAATGGTAAAACATCTAGAACCATATCCAAATTACCCCATTATTTACAATCAAAGAGAAAAATAAGTATGGATTTTTGAAAAAATATGCTATAATTTTTGTAGAGTATACTAAAGAGGTGTTTGTATGAAAAGTATAAGTTTCTTAGAAAAAAAGGGAGTAGACATAAAAACAAGTATGGAATTATTTGGAGATGTGTCTAAATATAACGATAAATTAGGAGAATTTTTAGTTGGAATTCATACAAAAATCAAGCAACTAATTGTATTTATGCAAAAGCAAGATTTACAAAATTACAATAGTTGTGTACGTTCTATGAAAAATGATGCCAAGTATTTTGGATTTAATTCTCTAGCAGAAAAAGCAGAAAATCATGAAGAGAGAAGTGAAGCAGGAGACTTATATTATATTTCAGAAAACATAAATGATTTAATAAAAGAAACCAATGATTCGATTGTCTTAATTCAAGAATATATGAACGGAAATGAAAAAGGAGAAGAAATTACTCCAACAACAGAATCTGCAGAAGTATATTCTTCTGATACCATATTAGTTGTAGACGACTCCAACATTATTCGTAATTTCGTAAAAAGAATCTTTAAAGATAAATATGAAATTGGTACAGCAAAAGATGGAGAAGAAGCCATTAATATTATTGAAGCAAATAAAGATAATGGTACCATTAAGGCTATGCTACTAGATCTAAGTATGCCTAAAGTAGATGGATTTGGAGTCCTAGAATTCATGAGAAAAAATGGTTATTTGGAAGAAATCCCAGTATCTATCATTTCAGGTGACTCATCAAAAGAGACAATTGATCGTGCCTTTACTTATAATATTGTAGATATGTTAAGTAAACCATTTAATGATAGTTCAATTACTTTAGTAGTAGAAAAAACAATAATGAGAAAGTCACCAGAAGACGCAGAAGAATAAAAAAGAAGGAAAAATCCTTCTTTTATTTTTGAAAAGAAATATGGTCTCCTACAGAAAAGAAAGAAGAAGAACCAACGGGTAAGACCAAAACACTTTTAGCCTTAAAATGAAGAAATCTCTTCTCACTTCTAACATTAGAATGAGAATAAAGAACAACTTGATCCTGATTTAAGAAATAAAGATCGACTCTTTGACAGAAAAAAGTCGTAGAAAAATATTTTTTTTTGGGAAAATACAAACCAAATTGTAAAGGTTCTAAATAAAACTTAAGAGATCGAAATCGATTAGAAAAAGTATCATAGGTCTTGATCTCTATTTTTTTATGATTATACTTTAAATACATAAGAGAAAATCACCTAATAGAATTATAACATATTTTGCTTTTAAATTTAGGAAAAATGTGGTATCCTAGAAAAGGAAATGGAGGGTTATAGATGAGTGGACATTCAAAATGGGCAACAATTCATAGAAAAAAAGGATTGTTAGACCAAGCTCGTGGAAAAGTATTCCAAAAACTTGCAAAAGAAATTATGGTTGCAGCGAAGGGCGGAAGTCCTGACCCGAGTCAAAATGCTGCCCTAAGATTAGCAGTTGACAAGGCAAAAGCTCAAAATATGCCAAAAGATAACATTCAAAAAGCCATTGAAAAAGCAACAGGCGGTGCAGATGGTGCAAATTATGAAAACGTTCGTTATGAAGGATATGGTCATGGAGGAGTAGCCTTCATGGTAGATTGCCTAACAGATAATAGAAATCGTACCGCATCTCAAGTAAGAGCAGCCTTTACCAAAGCCGGAGGAAATCTTGGAACAGATGGATCCGTTAGTTATATGTTTGAAAGACGTGGTTCCATTGTAATACCAGGAGAATATGATGAAGATACTATGATGATGACATCTCTAGATGCAGGAGCTCTAGACTTTGAAAAAATAGAAGATACTTACAGTATCACAACCGATGCAAATTCCTTTACTGCAGTAAAAGATGCCTTAGAAGAGGCAGGAGTGAAAGAATTCCTAGAGTGTGAATTAACCTATATTCCAAATATGGAAGTAGAACTAGATGAAGAAGGACAAGAAAAAGTAATGAAACTAGTAGATGTTCTAGAAGACTTAGATGATGTACAAGATGTATACTATAACTTAAAAGAAACAGAAGATAGATAATTTCTATCTTTTTTCTTTACACGATAAAACATTTGTTCAATTATTATTTGCTTATTTTTCTTTTTTCATATATAATGATAATGGAGATGATAAAGTGTACGATTATATCAAAGGAACCATTACCAATATTAAAAATAATGCAATTGTAGTAGAAAATAATAATATAGGATACTTAGTAAATGTATCCAATCCTTTTTCTTATGAAATTGGTAAAGACTATAAAATCTATATCTACCAACATATAACAGAAGAAGAAAATACTCTTTATGGATTTAAAACACCAGAAGAAAAAGACTTTTTCTTAAAATTAATTAGTGTAAAAGGACTAGGTTGTAAAATGGCATTACCGATTTTAGCAGTAGGTTCTATTGAAGGAATCATGGATGCCATTGAAAGAGAAAATGTCTTATATTTAAAAAAATTCCCAAAAATTGGAGATAAATTAGCAAAACAAATTGTTCTAGATTTAAAAGGAAAATTAGAGTTTATTGGTGTAGGAATTAGTGAGGATGAAATGGAGACCGAAAACGAATTAAAAGAAGTATTAATTGGTTTAGGATACAAAGAAAAAGAAATTACACCAGTTCTAGCCAAAGTAGATACCTCTCTTCCGATAGAAGGACAAGTAAAAGATGCCTTAAAGCTATTACTACGTTAATGAGAAAGGAGTACGAGTATGAAAGAAAGTATTCTAAAAAACTATGATTTATTGGATGATCAAGCAATGGATAATACCATTCGTCCAGAAACCATGGAAGAATATATTGGTCAAACCGATGTCAAAGAAAATATTAAAATCTTTGTAGAAGCCGCTAAAATGAGAAATGAAGCGCTAGACCATGTTCTTTTATATGGCCCTCCTGGTCTTGGAAAAACCACTCTTGCCTTTATTATTGCAAGAGAATTAGGAAGTAACATTAAAACAGCAAGTGGACCAAGTATTGAAAAAAGTGGCGATTTAGCAGCCATTTTATCAACCCTAGAACCAGGGGATGTCTTATTTATAGATGAAATTCATAGAATGCCAAAATATATCGAAGAAATTCTCTATCCTGCAATGGAAGACTTTTCTCTAGATATCATAGTAGGACAAGAAGGAAACACGAGAAACATTAAAATAGACCTTCCTCCCTTCACTCTTGTAGGAGCAACCACAAGAGCAGGAGACTTATCTTCTCCTCTAAGAGATCGTTTTGGAATTGTATCGAAATTACAATTTTATACAGTAGAAGAATTAACAGATATCATTAAAAGAACCTCTAGAGTCTTACAAATGCCAATTGAGGAAGAAGCTGCTGTAGAGCTTGCAAAGAGAAGTAGAGGAACTCCAAGAGTTGCTAATCGTTTATTTAAAAGAGTAAGAGACTTTGCAATGGTAAAACAAAAAGATGCGATTACATTAGAAGTAACAGAAGAAGCACTCGAACGTCTAAAAGTAGATAAAATAGGATTAGATAGTACCGATAGAGAACTCTTACTTGCCATCATCAATCGCTTTAATGGAGGGCCTGTCGGAATCGAAGCACTAAGTAGTTCTATTGGAGAAGAAACAACAACCATAGAAGATGTCTATGAGCCTTATCTATTACAAGTCGGATTATTAAAAAGAACCGCAAGAGGTAGAGTAGTAACCGATAAGGCATATGAAGTATTAGGAATAAAAAAATAGGAAAGTCGAAAGACTTTCTTTTCTATCCTTATAAAATATGGTATAATGTAGCTTAGTTATGGAGGAAGTACCATGAAAGTAGAAGACTTTGATTATAATTTACCAGAAGAGTTAATTGCTCAAACTCCTATCAAAGAGCGAGATCACTCTAGACTACTCGTTCTAGACAAAACAACAGGAGAGATAGAACATAAACACTTTTATGACATCATAGACTATTTAGAAGAAGGGGATACCCTAGTCTTAAATGATTCGAAAGTTTTACCTGCAAGATTAATTGGAATCAAAGAAGAAACCAATGCTGTGATAGAGATTTTACTTCTAAAAAACATTGAAAAAGATGATTGGGAATGTTTGGTAAAACCAGCAAGAAGAATAAAAGTAGGAACTACAGTATTTTTTGGAAATGGAGAACTAAAAGCAACTTGTTTAGAAGAAAAAGAAGAAGGAATCCGCATCTTTCATCTAGAATATCAAGGAATCTTATTAGAAATTCTAGAAAAATTAGGAACCATGCCTCTACCTCCTTATATCCATGAAAAATTAAAAGATCAATCTAGATATCAAACGGTATATGCCAAAGAAGTAGGAAGTGCTGCAGCTCCAACCGCAGGACTACACTTTACGAAAGAACTATTAGAAAAAATTGAAAAGAAAAAAGTAAATATTGCCTATATTACCCTACATGTTGGTTTAGGAACATTCCGACCAGTCAGTGTAGAAAAAATAGAAGACCACGAGATGCATAAAGAGTTCTATATGATGTCAAAAGAAGTAGCAGACTTGTTGAACAAGACAAGAGAAGAGAAAAAAAGAATCATTGCGGTAGGAACAACGAGCACCAGAACTCTAGAAACCATCGCAAGTAAATACCAGGAATTTAGAGAATGTAGTGGCTGGACCGATATCTTTATTTATCCAGGCTATGAATGGAAAGCAGTCGATTGTTTAATTACCAATTTTCATCTACCAAAATCGACATTAGTTATGTTAGTCTCATCCCTTGCCGGTAGAGAAAACATTCTTCATGCATATCAAGTAGCAATCGAGGAGAAGTATCGTTTCTTCTCCTTTGGAGATGCCATGTTTATCACGAATCATAAATAAATTTTATAGCGAAAAAGAATTGACACGATTTTTCTTTTTTGCTAGCATATTCTTTGCACTTAGGGGGAGAATCCATGAAATTAGTGGCAGAACAAATAGAAGTATTACGAAAAAGAAAACAAGAATTATTACAAAGAATCGAAGAGTATCAAAAACATTGTCAAACAAGAGAAAGTGTAGGGTTAGATGGCATCGGCGCTCCCCATTTTCAAGATTTAGAGATGGATTTAGCAAATCATTCTGAACGTAGTGAATTAAATCAAATCGATGAATTATTAAAGACATCAGAATTTTTAGTAGATAGAAACTTTGAGGTAATTGATATTGGAACAGCATTCTATATAGACTTTGGTCATGGTGATAAAGAACGTACCATGTTAGTAGATGAAGGAACAGGAATCTACCGAAAAGCAGAAATTACACCAACAGTAACCAGTGACTTTGGTCGTGCAGTAAGAGGAAAAACAGAAGGAGAAACGATATCTTACCAAGTAAAAGCAACCGGAAGAATGGTCAGTGTAACAATCGGTGAAATCGATCGTATTCAAAAAAATTACACCCACTTCATCAAAGAAAAAGAGTACGCTTCTCGTATTAGTAAACCAGTAAAAGTAGAACATGGTCGTCTAAAAAAAGAAGACGAAGAAGAATATAGAAGAAGACATGCGATAACACCTAGTCAAGTAGAAATGTTAAAAGAAGAATTATCGAAAATAAAAGATTCTAGCAAAGATCCAAAACAAAAATCAAGAAAGGCAATTATTCTAAAGTTATTGGCAGAAAACAATATTGCCCCATCTCCAACCGGAACAAAAGTAGAAGTAGGATCCATAGTAGAATTTATGTTAAAAGAAGAAGGACAAGATCCAACTTTCCATCAAGTAGAATTCATCAATCAAGCAGTCTCAACCGAAACAGATGGAATGTATGTAGAGCGAATCTCTCCTTTAGGAGCAGCTCTATATGGATTAGAAAGGGAAGAAACCTTTGAAGTAAAAAGAAAACACTTACCGAGTATAAAAGGCATGGTTACAAGAGTAATAAATGCCGAAGAAAAGAGAAGAGCAAGATAAGCTCTTCTTCTTGTTTTGAAAACAAATATAAGATATAATAAGAAGGAATCGAGGGGAGAACATGAAAGTAAAATTTCACATAGAAAAAGAAGATACAAAAACAAAAGCAAGACTAGGATCCTTAGAAACCAACCATGGAACAGTAGAAACACCAATGTTTATGCCAGTAGGAACACGAGCAGCGATAAAAGGATTAACACCAGATCAAGTAAAAGAATGTGGAAGTGGTATCGTTTTAGCAAACACCTACCACTTATGGTTACGACCAGGAGAAGATATTGTAGATAAATGTGGAGGCCTTCATCAATTTATGAACTACGAAGGACCTATATTAACAGATAGTGGAGGATACCAAGTCTTTTCTCTTGCCAAGAAAAAAGAAAAAGATATCACCGAAGAAGGCGTTCATTTTAAGAGTCATATCGATGGTCAAGAACTCATGTTAACACCAGAAAAATCAATTGAAATTCAAAATAAACTAGATAGTGATATTGCGATGAGTTTTGATGAATGTCCACCGGCAAGTGCAACCCATGAATATCTAAAGAATAGTCTAGAAAGAACCTTACGTTGGGCAGAAAGAGGAAAAAAAGCTCATAAAAACGAAAATCAATCCCTATTTGGAATTGTGCAAGGAGGACCTTATGAAGACTTAAGAAGATATTCCGCAGAAGAAACCGTAAAATTAGGATTTGATGGCTTCGCAATTGGTGGCGTTGCAAACGACGATGAATCAAAAGAAGACATGTATCATGCAATTGACTATTCCATTCCTTATCTTCCAAAAGACAAAGTAAGATACCTAATGGGAGTAGGAGAACCAATGGATATTCTAGAAGGAGTAGAAAGAGGAGTCGATATCTTTGATTGTGTATTGCCAACGAGAATCGCAAGACATGGGCAAGCATTCACAAAACATGGAAAAATAAACTTTAATAATGCTAAATACAAAGAAGATTTAGGACCAGTAGAAGAAGGCTGTGACTGTTATTGTTGTAAGAACTTCCAAAGAGCCTACATTAGACACCTAATTACAGTAGGAGAATCCCTTGGAGGAACCTTACTATCCATTCATAATATTCGTTTTCTAATAAGAGAAGTAGAAGAAATTAGAAAAGCAATTAAAGAAGACCGCTTCATAGAATATAAAGAAGACTTTATCAAGCATTACCAACAAAAAGGAGAGTAGACTCTTCTTTTTTTAAACGTAAAAAATAGAAGAAGAGGAAGAAGAATTTTTCTCTTCCAAAGCATCATCATTCTGAAAAATATTACCGATTTGAGAAAACGTTCTAAGATTAGAAAGAATCGGTTTTACCTGTTGGTAGACAGGAATTGCTTGATGAACCACCGATAACGTCTTACTCGCGCCATCTAAAAGTCCTGCAAAATCAATATCTTTTAAAAAAGAAAACCCTCGAAAAAAAGAATGACCACCTGGATTTGGATACATAAAAAACACCTCTAACATAGTGTATGTAAAAGTAAGAAAATGTTTAAAATTCTATTTAAAAATAGTAAGATCTATGTTAGAATAAAATAGAGTAAGAATAGAAAGGAGGATATCATATGGGTATGTTTTCTAAGAAAGAACCTCGTCCTGTAAAAACAGGCGTAAAGCCTCCAAAAGAAAAAAAGTCAAAAAAGAAACCAAAACCAGAAGATTTAACCCCAGCATATGATAACCCAGCCTTTCAAGCACCCGCAATCAATAATACGTATACAGAGCAAACAGGTTCCCTTGCAAACCGCGACAATTCTCTAATTGATGACAATGCCGTACAACAACAGCCTGCAGAGCAACCACTTCCACAAATTGGTCAAAACTATGATCAAGCCCAACAACCACAAGCAGACCCTAACTCTGTACAAGCACAAGTAAATTATAATACAGGAACTCTAGCTCCTCCTCCAACAGAAGTAGCTCTTCCAGAAGAAGCATCTGTCCTTGCCGAAAAAAGAGGAAAAGTAGAACGCCCTGTTATTCGTTATCGTTACACCATTATCAATAGTATGGGTAAAAAAGAACAAGGTACGTTTGAAGCAGAATCAGAAGGAGATGTTAGAAACTTCCTTCTAGCACAAGACTATCAAGTTCTAGAAGTAAAAGAACGTTCTGCAACCGATATCGATATTGGAGGAAATGGAAAAATCAATGCCAGTGACTTATCCTTTTCTCTAACCCAATTATCAACATATTTAAAAGCAGGAATTCCTCTATCTGACTCTGTAAGAATTCTTGCAAAACAATCTAAAAAAGAAAATTTAAAGAAAAGTTTTAATCAATTAGTCTATCAATTACTAAAAGGAGAAAACTTCTCAGATGCACTAGAAAAACAGGGAGAAGTATATCCGAAATTATTAATAAACATGGTAAAAACAGCAGAAATGACAGGAGATTTACCATCGATTCTAGATGATATGGCAGAGTATTATACTTCCATGGATCAAACCAAAAAACAAATGAAATCTGCAATGACATATCCATTAGTCGTTTTAACCATCGCAGTTGGTGTATTAATCTTCATGTTAACGTACTTAGTACCACAATTTACCGCAATGTTTGAAGAGCAAGGAGCAGAACTTCCTCTTTTAACAAGAACAATTGTTAGTGTAAGTGCCTTCATCAAAACAAAATGGTATCTCTTAGTAATTGGAGTAGTTGCTGTAGTAGGAACTTTCTATTTACTATTTACCAAAGTACAAAAGTTCCGTGAAGTAATTCAAATTATTTTAATGCATCTTCCTGTATTTGGAAACATCATTATTTATAATGAAATGGCAAACTTCTCAAAGACTTTTGCTTCCCTTTTAAACCACAGCGTATTTATCACAGACTCTATGGAAATCTTATCCAAAATCACATCGAACGAAGTCTACAAAAAGATTATTCAAAAGACTCTAGAAAATCTTGCCAAAGGAGATTCGATTTCCAGTGCCTTCCGTGGAGAATGGGCAATTCCTATCGTTGCTTATGAAATGATTGTAACAGGAGAATCAACGGGTCAATTAGGAGCCATGATGGAAAAAGTAGCAGCGCACTTCCAAATGTTACATAAAAATATCATTGATCAGATGAAGAGTTTAGTAGAACCTATGATGATTTGTTTCTTAGCTGTCATAGTAGGAATTATCCTAGTATCTATTATTCAACCAATGTTTGGTATCTATAGCCAAATTAAATAATAAAGGAGGTAATGATTGGATGAATATTATCTATATGATTATCTTTTTTATTTTAGGAACTTGTATGGGCTCATTCTACACCGTAGTTGGAGAAAGTCTTCCAGAGAAAAAACCTTTTCTAACGAGAAGAAGTGAATGCCCCTCTTGTAAACACATACTTCATTTATGGGATATGGTTCCTATCCTTTCCTATCTCTTTTTAGGAAAAAAATGTCGTTATTGTAAAAAGAAAATAGATGGTCTATCTACCTATATGGAGTTTTTTACAGGAATTTTATTCGCATTGTCTTTTTATCGTTTTGGGATGAGTTACAATCTATGGATCTCTTTTGGAATCATTTCCTTATTGATTATCTTATCCGTATCAGATATCAAATACTATATTATTCCAGATGAAGTCTTAATCTTCTTCTCAGGTTACTTTATCATTATAAATGCCTTATCAGAAGGAGTAATGATTGCACTTCTTCATATCGTATATGGACTCATTCTATTTGGATTTATGTATGCCATTCTTCTATTAGGAAACTTTATCTTTAAAAAAGAAACCCTAGGAGGAGGAGATATCAAATTAATGTTTGTCTTTGGGCAAGTCATCAATCCATTCTTAGGAATTATCGTCATCTTTTGTGCAAGTTTCTTAGCTCTTCCGATTTCTTTAATAATTTTATGGAAGAAAAAACAAAATCTAATTCCATTTGGGCCCTTCTTAATGGTAAGTTTTCTACTAATCTTTTTCCTACAATTAGACATGACTTCTATAATAGAATGGATCAAATCAATTTAAGAAAGAACTTCTTTCTTTTTTTTTCGTTTTAAGGTACTATAGAAATAGGTGAGGAGTATGAAAAATAATTACATAGTACCAGCAGATACCTATACAGTAGTGAATAAAAGTATCATAACAGAAAATGACCGAAAAATTGTTTCTATGTTATACCAACCAATTATGGGATATGCCGCAACTTCTCTATATTACACGCTATTAAGTAGTTTAAAAGAAGAAGAATTCATGAGTGAAGACATGACCCATCATCATCTAATGTCACAGATGCAATTACGTCTAGAAGACATCGTAATCGCAAGAGAAAAACTAGAAGCAATGGGTCTTATGAAAACCTATATGAAAAAAGATAATATCAATCACTATGTATATTGTATGTATTCTCCTCAACAAGCATCAGACTTCTTTAATCATCCAATTTTAAATATCGTGCTTTATAATAATATTGGTAAAAAAGAATATGAAAAACTTGTAAATTACTTTAAGATTCCTAATATCAATCTAAAAGAATATGAAGATATTACTTTATCCTTTGATGAAGTCTTTAAACCAGTAGAAGGTACAGTAGAAGAGATGAAAGAAGACTTAACCAAGAGAGATTCCAATAACATTGAATTAAATAAAGGAGTAGATTTTAATCTCATCATATCCGGTATTCCACCCAAAGAAATGAATGAAAAATGTCTGAATGAGGAGATGAGAAAACTAATCAATAGCCTAAGTTATATTTATAATCTAAGTAGCCTAGATATGCAAGGAATTATTAGAAATTCTCTAAACGAAAGGGGATTAATTGATAAAACAACGCTAAGAAAAAATTGTAGAGAGTATTACCAATTTGAAAATGCCGGAAACTTACCAACATTAATCTATAATAAGCAACCAGATTTCTTAAAGAAACCAGTTGGTGATAATTCAAAATGGGCAAAAATGGTTTATGCTTTTGAAAATATCAGTCCGCTGCAACTATTACGAGCAAAATATAAAGGAGCAGAACCAACGGATAGAGATAAACGATTAGTAGAAAGTCTAATGGTAGATCAAAAATTAAATCCTGGAGTAGTAAATGTTTTAATTAGTTATGTTTTAAAAACCAATAATGAGCAGTTAAAGAAAAGTTATGTAGAAACAATTGCTGGTCAATGGAAACGATCTAACGTAGAAACCGTGGAAGAAGCAATGCGTATTTCTGAGAAGTATCACAAGAAAATGAAAAAGGAATTAGCAGAAAAAAATCCTGTAAAGAAAAAGCCTCGAGAAGAGTCCTTACCAGCATGGTTTGATGGCAAACAAGAGTTAGAACAAACTACGGATGAAGAAATGAAAGAACTAGATGATATCCTAAATGGACTTGTCTAGTTCTTTACTTTTAAGAAACGTAAAAAAATGTCAAAAAGAAAGAAGAATCTGCATAAGAATATCATAGGGAGTAAGAAATATGTTATTATGATTAAGGGAGTCAAGAACTATGATAAAGAAAAACAAACAAGAATTAAATGACATTTTAGCAGATTATAAAAATCATCCAAAAGTATTAGAAATGAAGCATTATTCCCACCATGGTATTAGAAGATACGATCATTGTTATCGTGTTGCCTATTATACCTATAAAGTGACGAAATTCCTAAATTTAAATTATCACTCTGCAACAAAGGCAGCGATGTTGCATGATTTTTATACAAATGAATTAGAAGAAGAATCAAGTAGTGTATCAAGATTTCGTAAACATCCAGAAATTGCTTTAGAAAACGCTAAAAAATATTTTGAGATTAATGAGATGGAAGCAGATATTATATCAAGTCATATGTTTCCAGTTACCAATAAGCCACCAAAATATTTAGAGAGTTGGATTGTAGATCTAATAGATGATGGAACCGCAATCTATGAAAAAGCCTCATCCATGAAAAGAGAAATCCAGTCATTTGCTAGCGTAATGATTTTTATGATTTTTACATTTTTAAGATAGAGCAAAAATGCTCTTTTTTATTACTTTATTTTATGATATAATGTTGCAAAGAAAGAAGAGATTACATGGAAAAAACATATATATTTGGGCATCGTAAACCAGATACCGACTCTGTGATGTCTGCAATTGCTCTCTCTTATCTTAAGAATAAATTAGGGGAAAATACAGAACCACGAATCTTAGGAAGCATGAACAAAGAAACAACATATGCCCTAAATTATTTTAAGGTAAAAGAACCAGTTTATTTAAATGATGTGAAACTTCAATTAAAAGATATCCATTATCATAAAGGTTTTATGATACAAGATACTAAGAGTATTTATGATGGATATCAAGAAATGTTAAAAGAAGAATTAACAGGAATTCCTGTATGTAAAAAGAATGGAGATTTTCTAGGACTAGTTACCCTAAAAGATTTATCCCATAATATCGTAAATGAAAATGTAGAAGATTTATACACTTCTTATGAAAACTTAATTCATGTTTTAAAAGGAGAAGAAATCGTTCATGCATCTGATGATATTATAGGAAAATTAATAGTAGCAGCCTATCGTTCAACAACATTTTTAAGTAATGTAAAATTAAATAGTAGTCATATTCTAATAGTAGGAGATCGTCATAGTGTAATTGAATATGCCGTAAACTCTGGAGTAAAATGTATCATTTTATCAGGAGACTCTTACATTAAAGAAGAACATATCAAAGTAGCTCAAGAAAATGGAGTAAACGTAATAAGAACTCCATATGATACTTATCGAGTATCCAAATTAGTTGCTTTAGCAAACTATATCAAAACAATGTTAAAACTAAATAATCCAATCAAATTCCAAGAACTAGATTATGTAAGTGACATCGTAGATATCAACAATATTCAAAAGCACACCAATTACCCAGTAGTAGATCATAAAAATAAATGCTTAGGTCTTCTAAAAATAACAGATTTATCCGATAAAAATCCAAAAAAAGTAATCTTAGTAGATCATAATGAAAAACTACAAAGTGTAGAAGGTCTAGAAGAAGCAGAAATCTTAGAAATCTTTGACCACCACGCATTAGGTAGTATCACAACAAGCAATCCGATTAACTATCGAAATATGGTGGTGGGTTCTACTTGTACCATTATTTATACATTGTATAAAGATACAAATACGAAGATACCAAGAGAAATGGCAGGACTCATGTTATCCGGAATCTTATCCGATACTTTAATTTTAAAAAGTCCAACCGCAACTAAGAAAGATCAAGAAGCCGTACAAGACTTACAAACAATTGCTGGTGTAGATTATGAAATGTATGGAATGGAACTATTAAAATCAGGAACTTCTTTAGAAGGATTAAGCAAAGAAGATGTTTTATATAATGATTATAAATTGTTTACAGTAAACGAAAAAACATTCTCAGTAGGTCAATTCTTCACTATGAATTTTGAAGAAATCGAAAAAGAATTAGACGAATATGTCGATACCCTAGATAGAGTAGCAGAAAGAAATAATCATTGTTTAGTAGCCTTATACGTAACTGATATTATAAAAAATGGTAGTTATGTTCTATTCAATCGCAAAGCCCAAAATATTATGAATTTAGCATATCAAGAAGAAGTAAAAGAAGGATACTTTGTAGAAGGCTGTGTCTCTAGAAAGAAACACGTAGTTCCAATCTTGATGCAAATAATAGAAAGTTAGGAGAAAACATGGTAGAAAGTATAGTACAATCAATATTAAGTTTATTAAGTGGACTAGGTAACATTCCTTTTGGAAGAGAAATCTCAGTATTTCTAATTTCCCTAATGCCCATTTTGGAATTAAGAGGAGGATTAATTGCCGCAGCACTATTAGATGTCAATCCTGTCGCAAGCTACATTATCTCCATCATAGGAAATATCATTCCAGTCCCTTTTATTCTATGGTTTATTAATAGAATACTAGACTGGATGAGAAAAGGAAAACGACTATCAAAAATTGCCAAATGGTTAGATAAAAAAGTAGAAAAACACAAAGGACAAATCGAAAAATTTGGTTTTTGGGGACTAGTATTCTTTGTAGGAATCCCTCTTCCAGGAACTGGAGCATGGACAGGATGTTTAATCGCATCTGTCTTAGAAATGGATAGAAAAAAAGCTTTTTTAGCAGCGATGATAGGAATCTTTATGGCAAGTATTATTATGATGCTTCTATCCTTTGGATTATTAAAAAATATCATAGGTTAAATAGGAAGAAATTCCTATTTTTCTTTTTCTAAAAAAGAAAACATGGTATAATGAACATAGAATAAGAATAAGAGGTAAGAATATGAAAAATACGAAAGGATTTACTCTAGTAGAATTACTCGCAGTCATTGTTATACTAGGAGTCATTACAGGTATGTCTTGGCCAGTAATTCGTAGACTACAAGAACAAAATACATTAAATAAATTTGAGTATTACGGAAAATCATTAATAGATGCCGCCAAAGTCTACGTAGATAGTTATGAAGAAGATACGTTTTATGATGAAGAAGTATTCAACAATTTAACATTAACAGTAGTACCACCTGGTGTAGATAAAGCAAATGGACAATGTGCCACAATCCCGTTATCAGACTTAAAAGCAAAAGCTTTGGCAAAAGATTACCAAGCAGATAATATGTCTTGTGTGAATGAAGGAACTTTTGTTCTTGTCATCAAAAAGAAAGAAAAGTATACCTATAAATATTTTCTTGCATGTGGTAAAAAAGAAAAAGATGAATTTGGTAAAACAGTAACAAACAGTCCAAGTCTCATTCTTCCAAGAGATGGAACTCATCGTGCGAGTGATTATTGCAAAATAGCAAAAACGGAAATTGATGATAAAGAATTTAGTGTACATATTGCTGCTACTACATAAAACAAAGGAGAATCGAAATGAAATATAAAAAAGAAATTAATGAAAATATATTTAGAGGATATGATATTAGAGGAGTCTATCCTACGGAATTAGATGAAGATACTGCTTATTCTATTGGATTGGGATTTGGTAGTCATATTAAACGAATGGGAAAAAATAAATGTGTAGTAGGGCATGATAATCGTCTAAGTCGCGAGATCTTAACCAATGCTCTTATCAAAGGAATTACCGAAACTGGAATTGATGTTGTCTACCTAGGACTTTGTACAACACCAATGTATTACTATGCCTGCATTAAAATGAATATCCCAAGTGGCGTTATGGTAACAGCTTCTCATAATCCAAAAGATGAAAATGGATTTAAATTTGCCTTTGATGAAAGTGGTAACTGTAAGGGCCAAGAGATTCAAGACTTTTTAGCTTTCATTAAAAAAGGAGAATTCGAACAAGGAGAAGGATTAGTAGAAAAAAGAGATATCACAGAAGATTATCTTGCATTATATAAAGAAAGCCTTCACTTTGGACCAAGAAGAGTAAAAGTAGTAGTAGATCCTGCAAATGGTACAACAGGAATGATTGCAAGAAAAATACTAGAAATGTTTCCTCTAGACCTAACGTTTATCAATGAAGAAAGTGATGGAAACTTTCCCAATCATCATCCAGACCCATGTGTTGAGAAAAATCTAGACCAATTAAAGCAAAAAGTAAAAGAAGTGGGAGCAGATTTAGGAATCGGTTATGATGGAGATGGAGATAGACTAGGAGTTGTTAGCGGACAAGGAACCTTTATCCCAACCGATAAATACATGATCGCAATCGTAAGAGATATTATAGATAAAGTAGAAAAAAAAGAATTTTTATGCGATGTAAAATGTTCGAAATGTTTCTCAGATGAAGTAGAACGACTTGGAGGAAAAACCATCACTTATCGAACAGGAAACTCCTATACCAAAGCAAAAGTAAGAGAGGATGATCTTCCATTTGGAGGAGAACTATCTGGACATGTTTACTTTAGAGATCGTTGGCCAGGATTTGATAGTGGAATCTATGCTGGTTTGCGACTATTAGAAATTCTATCAAGAAGTGATAAATCGGTAGAAGGCCTACTGGAAGGAATTCACGAATATTATGCAACAGAAGAATTAAAGTTTACCTCATCAGATGATAGAAAGTTTGAAATCATTGATGAGATTGCAGAATATGTACGAGAAAAAGGCTATTCTTACTTAGATATCGATGGTGTAAAAGTACTATATGAAGATGGATGGGCACTAGTAAGAGCAAGCAATACGGGACCAAACATTACCGCAAGGTTTGAAGCGAGTACACCATCACGTCTAGAAGAGCTACAAAAGGAGTATACAAGCCTAATCGAAAGACTAAATACAGAAGAGCAATAGCTCTTCTTTTTTACGAAAATTTTACAGTAAAAAAATGTCTAAAAGAGAAGCAAAATTACAAAAATATGATATGATGAAAAAGACTAGACTAGGGAGGTAGTAAGATGGCAATTTCTGAAGAAGAATTTCAAAAAGAAAAGAAAATATTACGAAAAGTATCAACACTCCTAGAAAAAACATTACAAGATCTTGGCCAAGATGTCATTCAAGATGAAGAAAACTTAACAGAATTTAAGAAAATGATGTGGGAAAATGCATCTAGTTTTGACTCTGGAGAAGCAAGTCAAGCACTATATGCAACAGCCTTAGAAGCAGACAAAGCTTATCAAAAACAAAAGTATTTTAAAAGACTATGTACAATTAAAGATAAACCCTATTTCGCAAGTATTGTCTTTAAAGATGAAGAAGGAGAAATCTATAATATTTATATGGCACTTACTTATTTAAAAGATGCCGATTCCAACAACATCTTATATGACTGGAGAAGTCCAATCTGTAGCTTATTCTATGACTATGAAACAGGTCCTGCTAGTTATAAAGCACCAGGGGGAACTTATTCTGGAGAATTAAAGAGAAAAAGGCAATATAAGATAGAAAAAAGAAAGTTACTAGGAGTATTCGATAACTCCCTAAATATTGACGATGAAGTTCTACAAGAAGTACTCGCAACAGAGTCCAGTGAGAAAATGAAGAATGTTGTAAATACCATTCAACAAGAACAAAATCAAGTAATTAGAAACTTAGAAGACCATAATTTAATTGTTCAAGGAATAGCAGGAAGTGGAAAAACAACCGTTGCTCTTCACAGAATCGCATTTTTACTTTATCGCTTAAAAGAATTAAATAGTAATAATATTTTAATCTTTTCTCCCAATAATATCTTTACCGAATACATCTCAGACGTCTTACCATCTCTTGGAGAAGACAACACCCTACAAACGACTTTTGCAGACTACCTAATGTCATTCTTAAAAGAATATCATGAAATCGAAGACTTCTCTGACTTCATCTCAAGATATTATTCATACCAAGAAGAAAACCCTGACTTTGTAGAATATAAACAAAGTGATCATATCATCGATGACATCGATGCCTTTATCGAAAATTTCTTAGATAATTGTAAATTTCTACATGACTTTAAAGAAGGAGATAAAAATCTTATCTTAAAAAATGACTTAAACGAAATGTTACATGATCGATATGAAAAACTACCTTTATTTGAAAGAGTAGAGGAAATGGCAGAGAAACTAAGTTCGAATTATTATAAAGGTTCTAGCAAAAAGAAAGCTACTTTCCTAAAATTATTATATGAAAATGCAAATTTTAAAAAGGATTATAAAGAAATTATCAAAGAATTTTATTCAAGTGATTTTTGTCGCATGAAAGTATCTGAAAAAGAAATTAGAAAATGTGTAGAAAGGGATCCTCTTCATTATGAAGATGCTTTAATTTTTGCCTACTTTAAAGGAAGATTAGAAGGATTCTTATATGAAGGAAGAATCAAACAAGTAGTAATTGATGAAGCCCAAGACTACAATAAATTACAATACATTATTATTAATAATATCTTTAAAAAAGCAGATTTTACTATTTTAGGAGATATCAATCAAAATATAAATCCTTATTATCATTATGATTCTTTAGAAGACTTAAAACCTCTTATGAAAGAAGAATCAAAATATATTGAATTATTAAAAACCTATCGTTCTTCTCCAGAAATTATTGAATATACAAATAAAATTCTAAATTTAAAACATGTAAATGCAATTCGTAAAGAGAACAATAAACCAGTACTCATTAGAAAAGATGTAAAAGATTTAAAAGAAAGTTTAATTGCCGACATCAAGTATCTACAAGATCAATATAAATCAATGGCTATTATTACAAAAGATGATAAAGAAGCGTTCAAATTATATGAATTATTAAAAGAGGATGTAGAAATATCCTTAGTAGAAGCAAACTCGAAACAATTTAAAAAAGAGTGCATTATCATTCCTGCTTACGTATCAAAGGGCTTAGAGTTTGATAGTGTTATAATCTATAATGATCGAACGAATTCTTATCGGAAGAATGAAAAGAATTTATTATATGTTGCTTGTACAAGATGTCAACATGAATTAATCATCTATAACTAGTACCTATGTACTAGTTTTTCTTTACAAAAAGAGCTAAATATGGTATAATGAGAAACATAAAAAGAGGGGGTTGCGTTATGGGAGAATCTTTTTATACACAATTATCGAATCCAATAAGAAATCAAGCAGTGATTGGAAAAGTAATTGATCAATATGTAGATAGATACAGTATGTATAGTGCAATTACGAGAAACCCAGAAGAAAAGAAAGTAACAGGATATTGTAATAGAAAAGATAGAGATGACCTATACTGTTTCTTATTTTCAGAATGGAAAATGATCATGCAAGAACTAGTAAAAAGAGATGTTTTAACAAAAGACTATAAAGGCTTAGGTAGATACTTAGTAAGATATCTACAAGATAAGAATCCAAAGACGTATGAAGAAGTAATCAAATTAATGGATGAGGAACTTTGTACAGATCCTATGGCCAAAAAAGCAATCGAACTTTTTGCATGGAATAGAATTGGAAAATATAGTGGATGGGAACATCTTCATTCGAATTATATTCGATATGGTACATCAAAAAATCAAATAATAAGACACCGTCTTTATATCAATTGTGATTCAACAGTCGTTCACAAAATTGCATTAAAATTTATTCAAAAATGTAATGCTGTTCATTCCTCTTACTACCTAAAGTTTGATGATATTGGAAATCGTAGTGATACTTTAGTTGTATATTCAGATAGAAAACACCTTCCTCTCTATGTAAGAATCTTAAAAGAAATTATCGAAGAAGAAAAATTAAGTCTAAATATGCATACACCTCCACTTTTAACAAGTAAAATAGGAAGTTTTATTGGATATGGTTCCGAACCACAAGAAAAAGATACTTCATTTAATGAAAAAAGAGCAGAGCACTTAGAGTACTGTATGAAAAATGAGTATGCCAACTGGTTGAAGAAAAATAAAAATGCAACCGTAACGAAAAATAATACCTCTTGTACTTATGAGGAATACCTAGTAAGAGCCATTACCCAAAATACGTATCAGTATTATTTAGAGAATACAAAAGATACGCAAGAAGAAAGAACTAGAAAAGGATATCAAAAAAGAGATTTGAATACACAAAACTTCTTAAATCAAGTAAGAAGAACCATTCAACAAAATTGGGTTGCCATCACTTCTTACTTACAAGGAGCAGGGATCCAATCAACAATCGAATTTCCTTTCCTAAATGGAAGAATAAGAATCAATTCTTCTATTTTAGAAAAAACTAGAAAAGAACAAATCGCTTTTCTATATCATAATTCTGAATCTTTCCGTACATCTTTACTAAAAAGAATCAAAGATACGTCTCATAATTTCGGAATAGATCCAGAAAACTATGCATGTGACTTATATGTAAAACAAGAATTACAAGAAGAAAATCATGGTGTTAAAAACCTTCATCCTACAAACAATGTGGAACCAAATGTTACTTATCAAAGAGCTCCACAACGTAGAAAAAAAGCATACATTTATCAACCTATGAGCGAGGAAGAAATCAAAGCAGCACAAAAAAAATTAGGATTTTAAAAAGAGGAAATTACTCCTCTTTTTTGCTAGAAAGTGGCATGCGGAAATAGAAAGTAGATCCTTCTCCAACAACACTATCCACTCCATACGGAAATTGATGTTTTTCTAAAATACTTTTTACAATCGATAACCCAAGACCAGTTCCCACAAGATTTCTTTGATGATTTTTCTGACTCTTATAATAACGATTCCAAATATAAGGAATCTCTTCTTTTGGAATTCCTTTTCCCGTATCCTTAATCTGTACCAAAACATCCTCTTTTTCTACTTGAAGGTGAATCTCAACTTTATGATCTTCTCCTGTATAAGTAATCGCATTATTAATCAAATTATAGAGTACCTGTTCCATTTTTCTTTTATCCGCAACAACATAAATTCTTTTCTTATTCGATTGGAAAGAAAACTCATATTGATTCAACTCTTCATAAAAAGAATATCTCTTTAAAATCTCTTGAATGAGTTCATATAAATGAAATTTTTCCATCTCTAACTCATCAATATGACTCTCCATTTTAGAAAGATCTAAAATATCGTTCACTAAATTGGATAATCGATCTGTCTCCGATACAATGATATCCATATCTTCTTTTTGTTTGATAGGATCCTTCGCATGTAAATCTTGACTCATTTCTGCATAAGCCTTAATCATAGTAAGAGGAGTCTTTAAATCATGAGAAACATTGGACATTAATTCTCTTCGTAAATCATCTGTCTTTTGTAATTCTAATCTTGCAAAGTTAAGAGTATTACTAAACTCATTTAATTCTAAGATAGAACTTTGATCGTCAAATGGACTTTCTAAATCTCCACTGGCAAGCCTTTTTGACTGTTCATTTAATTGATGAATTGGTCTTGCAAGATACTTAGAAATCCATAGACTAAGAAAAAAAGATAAGACAAAGACCAAAATCATGACAACAACAAGTTGTTTTTTTAACACCGCTGCCGTCTGATCAATAGGTTCCAGTGGGGTATGTATAAAAGCATATTGTGAATCATTTAACTTAAGGGCATACACTAAAGTTTGATTCTCATACTGATCATTTTGAAATGAATTAGTATTCTCTTCTAATCCACTATGAATAAATTGCTCAATATAAGATGACTTTAAGTTCCCATCCATTAAACAGCCTTTCTCAAAGAAAATAGATTCATATAAGTAATGATTAGAATCGGTAATCGTAATACAAACCTCATTCTCAATAGAAACCCCATCTAAAAGAGAAACAAAGTTATCTTTCGTTTGATTTTTTAAGATAAAATTACCAACTTTTTGTATACTTTTTTCTTTCTCATGTTGATAAAACTGTTTTAAAAATAAGACTTGAAAGCCCCACAAGAATCCTAAGATAAGAATAGAAAAAAGAAAAAAGAAACAAAGAAAATGAAAACGTAAACTATTTTTCTTCCACATATTTATAACCTATACCATGTACAGTAACAATACACTTCCGGTAACTTCCTAGGCTATTACGAAGCATCTTAATATGTGTATCAACTGTACGGTCCTCTCCAAAAAAGTCATACCCCCAAACATGAGATAAAAGTTGTTCTCGAGAAAGAGCAATTCCTTTGTTTTTAATAAGGTAAGACAATAAATCAAATTCTTTTGGGGTAACAGAGATTTCTTTTTGATCAATAAAAATACTTCTAGATAAGAAATGAACTTCTAATCCTTGATATGTATAAATATCTCCTATAGAACTTTGACATCTTGCTAAAACAGCCTTTACTCTAGCAATCAATTCTTTCGGAGAAAAAGGTTTGGTAACATAATCATCAATTCCAAGAGAGAATCCGGATAGTTTATCTACTTCTTCTCCTCTTGCGGATAAGACAATAGTAGGAATTCTCTTTTCCTTAGGAATCTCTTTTAATAAGGTAAAGCCATCCATCTGAGGCATCATAATATCTAAGATTAAAAGATCAAAATCCTGTTTCAAAATCATAGAAAGAGCATCTTCTCCGTTACTTGCTAAAAAAACATCATATTGATTGGCTTTTAAATATTCAGAGATTACATCTTGAATTAACTTTTCATCATCTACAACTAATATCTTCATGGAACAATCCTCCAAATAACTATATTATACAATAAAAGTGAAAGTTTCGTGAAATTTAAGAAAAATAACGCCGAATTCGAAAAAATTGAAAGAAAAATAAGAAAAGAATATTCGTAAGAAAAGAAAATAGTAATCCATAGATGCCAAAGCCTAAGAATAAATAGAGAATAAGAGAAAGAATTCTAACCAAAGAACTAAAGAAAGAGGCATAGAAAATCTCTTTTGTTTTTCCTATGGCTAAAAAGAAATAAGAGAAAATAGATTGAGAGTAATAAAAGAAAGAAAATGGAGCTAAAATCTTTAAATAAGAATAACCTTGAGTAGAGTGATATAAGAAAAATAAGAGCCTCTCTCCAAAAAGTAGAAAACAAATACAAAAGCAAAGACTAAAAACAAAGAATCCAAATAATTCTAAGAAAAAGATTTTCTTAAGATTCTCTTTTCTTCCTAATTCATATTCCCTAGTCTCATAAGATAAAATAGATTGCACGAACGCATACGTAAAAAAAGTAGGTAAGAAGTATAGAGGAAAAACATATCCTGTAAGAACTCCATAATCTTGTAAAATAAGACTCTTTGATGCCCCAAGAGAAAGTAAAATACTCGTATATAAAATAGGTTCCAAGAAATAAGTAAGATTTCCTAAAAGAGTACCACTAATATTAGGAAGAGATAAAAATAAGACTTCTTTTAGATAAGAAAAATGAAAAGAAGTATTGGAAAAATCAATCTTTTTCGGTAAGAAAAGAAGTAAAAGAAAAGTAGAAGACAATTCACTAACAATATTAAATAAAAGAAAAGAAACAACAACAATAACCGTAGAATATTGCATCAGATGAGGAATCACAAAGAGTAGAAAACCAAGACGTAAAGAGTTTTCTAAAATATTGGATAGTACTGAAGGAAACATTCTCTCTTTCCCAATAAAATAACTTCTAAAAATACTAGATAAGGTGGTAAAAGGAATCACTATCGCAATAGCAAGTAAAGGGTAATAAGTATCTGGATTATGAAGCAAATGCTTACTAAAAAAAGGAGCTAAGAAAAGAATGATGAAAAAAAGCAAGAAATTATACAGAAGAATAAAAGAAGTAATGGTAAAAAACAGATTCTTATTTTTCTTCTTGTTTGTCGCAACCATTCTCGATAAAGAAAGAGGAACTCCTGCTTGACCAAGACTCATAAATAAAGAAAAAGTAGGTAAGACAAGCATATACAATGAAATACCGTCAAGTCCAAGTCTTCTTGACATCAAGATTTTGATAAACATTCCTAAAAATTTCGTGATACAACCACCAATTAATAAGATAAAAGTAGATTTGATAAATTGTTTTCTCATAGTAAAAAATATGAAAAAAAATAAAAAAATATGTAAATTGTTGCAAAAGTATGATATAGTTAAATAAAGATTGGATAGCAAAACAAAAGATAAGAGATACAAGTAGTAACAAGCTATTACAAAAATGAAAATTATGAGGTGACTAAATTGAGCGATTTAATGGCATTCCTAACATCAAAAGAAATAATAATTGTTTATATAATAGCCGGATTAGCGTGTTTTATATGCTTTATTGTTTATTTAGTGGAAAGAAATAATGAAAGAATTAGAAAAAAACATAATACCAAAGAGTTAAATAAACTAGTACAAGAAATTAGAGAAAGACTTCCAGAAACCGAAGAGGAAGTTATGTATGAGACACCTATCTTAGAAACAATTTTAGAAGGAACAGATAATTCTAAAGTTGCGACTGAACCATTGATTATAGCTCCAATTCATGTAGAAGAAACGGTAGAAGAAAATACGGTTGTAGAGCCTACTCCTGTTGTAGAAGAGAAAGTAGAGACTCCTGAGATTATCGCAACAGAAGAGTTACAATATACATCGATTGAACCAGATCAAGAAACAGCAAAACTTCAATTAAAACAATTAGAAGAAGAGTTAGAAAAACAAGAAGATATAGAAGAAGTAAGAAATGCAACTCTTGCTAGTTTCGAAGAAGAACAAGAACGTACAGCAATTATTAGTATGGATGAACTATTATCAAAAGGTAGACAATTATATGAAGCAAATGATATCGTTCAATATGAAGATGAAGGAAACGAGCCAATTTCTCTACAAGATTTAGAAAGAAGAGTAGAGAAAAAAGCTGCAGTGTATGAAGAACCATTTATCATTGAAAATGTTGTAGAAGAAGAGACTGTGGAAGAGCAAGCACCAGTTGCAGAAGAACCACAAATGGTAATGCATATGGATGATTTCCATACCATCCAAGAAGCAACGGTTATGCCAGTAAAACAAGCCCCAGTAGAGAGAAAATTCAAGAGTACTCCATTTATTTCTCCAATCTATGGAATTGAGAAAGATCCATCGGATCAAAGTCTATCTTTAGAAAATACGGCAAATTATGAGAAGTTAGATGCAGAAATTAGAAAATCAAATGAATTTGTAATGTCATTACAAGAACTAAAAAATAAAGGTGATTAAGCTCGAGAAAATCTCGAGTTTTTCTTTGAGAAAGGCGACTAGTATGTTATAATAAGAAAATCAATTAGGGGAAGTGAAACCATGAAAACAGTAGGAATCTATACATTAGGTTGCAAAGTAAATACTTATGAATCAGAATATGTCCTAAATGAATTAAAAAAGAATGGATACGAAATAAAAGATTTTAATGATGTATGTGATGTTTATATTATAAATACCTGTACAGTAACAAATAATAGTGATAGTAAATCAAGAAAAATGATTCGTCAAGCAATCAAAAAGAATCCCAATGCTTGTGTAGTTGCCATGGGATGTTTCATCGCAGCGAACCAAAATTATCAAGAAGATGGTCTAGATATTGTATTAGGAAATAAAGATAAATCAAAAATAGTCAGCCTATTAGAAGAATATTTTGAAACAAAAGAACAAATTCGTTGTGATTATAAAGAACGTTTAAAAGACTTTGAAGATATGGAAATCACAGACTTTCCAGGTAGAACAAGAGCATTTGTTAAAATACAAGATGGATGTGATAACTTTTGTGCATACTGTATTATTCCTTATGTAAGAGGAAAATGTAGAAGTAAATCAGAAGAAAAGGTGATAGAAGAAGTAGAAAACCTTGTAAAAAATGGATATAAAGAAATAGTCTTAACAGGAATCCATACAGGTAGTTATGGAGTAGATTTAGAGACCAACTTTGCAGATTTATTAAGAAAATTAGGAAAGATAGAAGGACTACATCGACTTAGAATCTCATCCATTGAAATCACGGAATTAACAAGCGAGGTTTTAGACTGTTTAAGAGAAGAAAAAGTATTAGTAGATCACCTACATATTCCAATTCAAGCAGGAAGCGATGAGATCCTAAAAAGAATGAGAAGAAAATATACTTTAGAAGAATTTAAAAAGAAAATAGAAGAAATTAGATCGATTCAAAAAGACATTTCAATAAGTACCGACATCATTGTAGGATTTCCTGGAGAAACAGAAGAATTATTTGAACAAAGTATCAAAACTTGCAAAGAAATAGGTTTTTCAAAACTGCATGTATTTCCATATAGTGAAAGAAAAGGAACCCTATCTTCTAAGATGGATGGAAAAATAGAAGAATCTGTTAAGAAAGCAAGAGCAAGAAAATTAATAGAAGTATCCAAAGAATTAGAAATAAAATATATGGAAAAGTTTATAGGAAAAGAAGTAGAAGTCTTAATAGAAGAAGAAAAAGAGGGATTCTGTTATGGACATACAGGAAACTACTTACATGTTAGAGTGAAAGATAAGTATCCGCACAATGAAATCGTAAAAGTAACGATTAAAAAAGTAAATTATCCATATTGTGAAGCATAAAAAATAGGATGAATATCATCCTATTTTTCTGTATCTTCCTCATCGCTTTCTTCGTCTTCATCAATTTCTTTATGAATGTTTTTGGTAAGACCAATTCCTGCGGCACCAGAAATTACACCAACAAGAGCAGGAGTAATATAGTCTTCAATTCCCATCTTACCACCAACTCCCGTATCAGGAATTGGAGCATATTCTGTTGTGGCAGGTGGAGTAGTAACTACCGTAGGATTGGTAGGAGTGGTAATGGAATGTTCATCTATTCCACTAGTTTCTTCACGATATTGAGGCGCTGGTGCAGGCTCTGTAGGAGGTGGACCATAAAGTAATTGACGATCCTCTTCGAAACTATACTGTAAATCATCATCCGCTTTTACCCCATATAATACTTGTTGAACAGGTTCTGTTGTTTCAACTGGATGAACTTCAGGAGCAGGACGAGGACCATATAATACTTGTTCCACTCGGCCAGAATCTTCGATGGCATGAATTTCAGGTTCTGGCTCAACTGGAGGAGGTCCATAAAGTAACTGACGATCTTCTTCGTAGCCAACCTGCAAATCATCATCCGCTTTTACTCCGTATAATACTTGTTCAACTCTGCCTTCTACTGGATGAGCCTCAGGAGCAGGACGAGCCCCATATAAGACCTGTCGATTTTCTTCTACGACAACAGTCTCTTCATCTCCAGTTAAAACATCATCGCTAGATCTTACTCCATATAAAACTTGTTCCACACGCTCTGGTTCTTCCACCATATGAACTTCAGGAGTAGGACGAGCTCCGTATAATACCTGTTGAACAGGTTCTGCTTCCACCGTTTGTACAATATCCGGTTTTTTCACTCCATATAATACTTGAACTTCTCTTTCACGAACAGTCTTCACATCAATGATTTTTGGCATACCATTTAATGTTTGTGCACCAGCCGCAATCGCAACCGCACTAGAAGCAGCAATTGTTTTAGGAATAGCCGCAGAATCTTGTGTTGGAGTATCCAAACTCTTAATTTTCTCAGCAGAATCAACCATTTGATCATATAATTTTTTAGTATCTTCTCTACATTGAACCATTAATTTTTCAGGCATTCTCATATTAATAGAAGAATCATCTTGTTCTAGAAAAGAAAACCCTTTTGCATAAGCAATATCCATAACAGCACGATACAATAGATAATCAACATCAATCAAATCATTTTGAATATCCTGGAAAAGAGCAATCGCATCTTGTACTTGCCCTTCATTATATTGAATCCCAAAATCATTACTCATAGCTAGTCACCTCACTAGGAACGCCGCCTTTTAATTCTAACTGTTCTTTTTCTTGTCTTTTTGCTTCCTCGTTAAGAATAACTTGTTTACGATTAAGTACCTTTTCACAAGTAGTTGTAATAGAGCTCGCTAAATCATCTAAATACAAAGAAAAATTTTGAACACTTTTCTGATATTCACCAATTTTTTCATCAAATCCAACACCATCAATAGAAAGATTCTCTTTCGTACAAAGACTTTGTAAAGTTCCAATTTTAAAAGAAATATCATTTAATTTTTGAGAGACATCTTTCATAGAAGAACAACCACTTAATATGGTAGATGCATCAATCATTTCATGAGCATCTTGAGCTGTAACGATAGTTCCCTTATATATATCAATTGCCATAATATCTATCCTCCTAAACTAATTTAATTGTATCATAGAAAAGAAACGAAAGAAAATAGAAAAATAAATTATTCTAGCAAACCATTTCCTATTGTGTTATAGTTAATGGTAGAGGTGTAACAATGATAAGTGATTTAGAAAAAAGAAAAAAAGAATATGAAATGGAATTACTACATGAAGAGAGAAAAAGATTATATGAACATCCACAATTAAGACACTTATTTTTGGAAGTAACATCAAGATGCAATGCAAGATGTGAACACTGTGGAAGTAGATGCGATGAGAACGAGCAAGGAGAAGAAATTAGTGCAGAAGCATTAAAGAAAACACTAAAAGAAGTTGCTGAATGCTATAACCCTAGAAAAATACTTTTAAATGTTACAGGAGGAGAGCCTCTTGTTAGAAAAGATTTATTTGATATCTTAGAATATGCAGTAAGTCTAGGTTTTCCATGGGGAATGACTTCAAATGGAATTCTTATTTCCGATGAAATGGTAAAAAAACTAGAAAAAGCAAAAATGTCAACAGTATCGATTAGTATAGATGGACTAAGAGAAACTCATGAATCCTTCCGTAAAGTAAAAAACTGCTATGACAGAATTCTACATGGAATCGATAAAATGATTGAGTCTCCTGTCATTAAAATTGTGCAAGTAACAACAGTAGCCAATAAGAAAAATATTCATGAATTAGAAGCAATCTACCAAATGTTATTAGAACATAAAGTCCAATATTGGAGAGTAGTAAATTGTGATCCAATTGGTAGAGCAAATGATAACAAAGAGATTTTCTTAGATATGGAAGACTATAAATATTTATTTAAATTTATTACAGAAAAACAAAAAGAAGGAAAAATGAAAGAAATTTCCTATGGATGTAGTCACTATCTAGGATTAAATGCAGAAAAAACAGTAAGAAATAATTATTTTATTTGTATGACAGGATTATATGTAGGTAGTATTTTAAGTAATGGAGATATCTTTGTATGTCCAAATGTCCCAAGAAGAAAAGAATTAATTCAAGGAAATATTAAAACCGATAGTTTTGTAGATGTATGGGAAAATAAATTTAAATGTTACAGAACAGAAAATAGAACTTCGAATGCAAAATGTAAAAGATGCAAACACTGGAATTATTGTGGAGGAGATTCTTTCCATACCTGGAATTTTGATGAGAAAAAACCAAATATCTGTTTAAAAGAAATCTTTGAAGATCTATAGAAACTAGCAATGCTAGTTTTTTATTTGGAAAAATGAAAAAGAGAAAAGATAGGATATTGCTTTTTTAAATGGTCTCAATTATAATGTTAAATATAAGATAGTAGGTGTATGTATGAAGAAAAATGGTAAAAAGAATATGAATCACAAAGGATTTTCCTTTGTTGAGCTTTTAGCGGCAATTGTAATAATTGGAATTCTCTCCTTTTTCGCAGTAACTGCTGTCAATAGATACATCAAGCAATCAAAAGATGTAAAAAATGACGAAAATATAAAAAATATTAAGATGGCTGCCCAAATGTATCTGCAAGCAAATCGTAGTAGTCTTCCAAAAAATATAGGAGAAAACGTAATAATAGAAGCAAAGACCCTAAGAGATTCCAATTATTTAAAAGAAGACATTACAAACGCAAAAGGGGAAAACTGTATGCAGTCATCCGTTCGCGTTTATCACTATGATCGAGATGAATACTCCTATTATGTTAATATGGCATGTGGAAATGAAGAAGGCCTAAAAGATGATGATGATACAATACCAGCTCCAAGCATTGATATCGATTTCTATAACGATGATAAAGCAACAAAAGAAGTAAAAACAAATGATGTTAACAATGTTTACTTTGAAGCAAATATTTGCGGAGATGATGCTTGTGACGGTTCATCAAAAGACGATGAGCAACTAGGAATCTATAGTTATTCTTATGAAATCTATGCCATATATGACGAAGATAATAAAGAAAAAGAAGAAAAACAACAATTAGTATATAACAGCGGTAATTTAAAAGGTGGTTTGCAAACACAACTTAAAATAGTATCCAAACGTGTTTCAGAATATGTCAATTTTTCTGGATTTACCATGATAAGCGTAAAAATAACAGCCGTAAATGAACAAGGAATCAGTTATACAGAAACGGTCGCAAGTGCAGATTATAAAGATAATAATCCACCAGTTTGTAAAACAGGGAATCAAGATAGCCAAGAAGAAAGCAAATATTATCCAGGAGAAGCAATAAACGATAATGACTGGTTAAATAAAAAAGCCTATTATAATTTTATAAATGGAAAATCCTATGAATCTACCTATCGTACAGATACGGTAAATAACTTAAGAACAGAAAAGTTTAAAAATGATCATACATTTAAAATAACTGCATATTGTGATGATGGATTTGGATCTGGATGTATTAGAAACTCTTTCGTTAGAACATGGCCTAACGGAGATAATTCAAAGAATAACCAAATTAAATACCAATACGGTGCAAGATGGTCTAATATAACCATAAAAGATAATGCAAATCATGCTACAGATTGTTATGTACGTGCAAATGTTGACTTAAAAGCACCAACCATAAAAGTAGATGTATATAAAGTAAATGGTAATAAAAAGACCTTACTAAAAGAATTATCAAGAGAATTTACAAATAACGAGATAGAGGATAATGGTGAAGGAGATAATTATACAATTTCTTGTGCGGATTCAAAGGATAAAAAGAATTGTCCAAAAGATTTAGTAGAATCAAGCACAGGAGAACTTTGGATGAATGCAGAGAATTATCCTGGAGGAACTCTAGAAATTGATATTGAAATGGAAGATAATTTGTATTTACATGACTATACATGGGAATTAAATGATCCATATATCGGAAGTGGAAAATCTGTTGGAGATCCTTCTTTGAAGAACGCAAAGGATGAACAAGGAAATAGTGAAATAGTTCAAAAAGTTTTTGCAGAAAATAATTCGGACGAAAGAGTTAGCGATTTGAAAGGTGACAATGTAGAACATTCAAGATTATCGGCAAGTGTAGAAGGGTTAAAAATTAATCGAGAAGGAAAACGATATGGAAAATTCACGGCATGTGATAAAGCAGGAAACTGTACAACAGTTAATTTCTACTTTAATATTGATATAACACCACCTCCAACACCAACTCCTAGCTATGTTAAAGATAATAAAAATCATACAAAATATAGTCCTGCGGATTGGACTAATTATAGTAAGGAAGAAGCCACACATTGGTCAAATATAAATGTTATAGCTTATATTCCAGAAACTTATGCAAACGATAAAAATACACAAGATAAAAATAGAAAAGATAGTTTATCAGGATTTGATCATTTTAATTATTATTATGCTCAACAAAATGGTAAATGGTCTTGGAAAAAAGCAAACCGTACACAATTATCAAATTATAGTTCCTATAAGTATGGATACTTAATAAAGGACCAAGGAACTCACAAAATATCATTTACGAGTTGTGACAAAGCGCAAAATTGTACACCAAAGCCAAAATTAGATGATTATATTCGTGTTGATACGCTAGCCCCTTCTTGTACTACAAGAAAAGTACCTAGCGATAACAACTGGCAGAACCAACCAGTTACTGTTTATGGTGATTGTTACGAAAGCAATAAAATAGGCGAGGATTATTCAAGTGGTTGTGTAAAAGATAAGGACGGTTTAACATCTATTTATAAACGTTATGAGAATGACATAAATACAAATAATGCAGGAGCTGCGGGAGTAAATGATAAAGGAACAGTTTACGATTATGCAGGTAATTCCGCAACTTGTGGTTATAAAACCGTAAAGATAGATACAGAAGCACCGACATGTTCATATCATCCAGAAGATGTAGCGTGCCAAACAAATATGTATGGACGAAAAGTTTGTACAAAAATTAGATATGATTTTTCGTGCTATGATGATTACGTAAATGGTGTGCGTTCAGGATGTAATCCTGCCCCAAATTCTGTAACTTTTTCAAGCAATGGCAAATTTAAACCTTCAAGTTATTCCGTATCAGACAAGGCGGGCAACAAAAGAAAATGTTCAGGTGATGAAATAGATGTTGTATTAGAAGATGCACCAAAAGGAAAATGTTCCATTTCAAATGGAAAAATTAATGTACAAGTAATAAAAAATGAGAATTCAAGTGGAGTTCAAACTATTACATACAGTTTAGATGGAACAAATTATTCGTCTGATAATTCTATACCAAGTTGCGAATCAACAAAAAAGACATATTATCCGAAGGCTAAAATTATATCTAAATCCGGACTTGTAAGTGAAGAAATATCCTGCGGCAATGTTGAAGTTCCTAATTGTTGTTCTAGCACCTATTCTAAACAAGGTACCTGTAATGCAGAATGTGGTGGAGGGAAAGCAACTAATAGATATTATTCGACATATGATAATAGAGATTGTGGTAGTAGTAGTCAAGTAGACTGTAACACCGATCCTTGTGGTTCACAGGTGAATGACTGTAAAGTCCGTGGGAAAACAAAATATAATGTATCAAGATGGTATAATTGTTCAGGAAATGATGCTACAGAATCTGCTCCGCACATGAAAGCTTATATTCATTATTGCTGGGATGCAAAAAAACAAAAATATGTAACAAAAAATGAAGATGATAGTTTAAATACTTTCTCATATGTATGCCCAAATAAACCTTATACAGAACAAGATGGATGGACAATCATTGATGATCCAGCAGACAATGGATATCAAGGAAGAGAGGTTAAGTAATGAAACAAAAACGAAAATTAAAACTCATTATAACAGTCATAATTATCATAGTCATAATTATAGTAGGAGCATATCTTATCTTCCATAAAGAAGAGAAAAAAGAAAAAGAGAAAGGGTATCCAATCAAAAATATAGTGAACAAAGATCTTGGTGATGAGCATTGTTTAGATGATTTCTGTTTAAAGAATATGACAATTGCCTATTATAAAGATTCTATCTCTTCAATTTATGCAGAATTAATAAATAAGAGTGGTGAAGTAAAAGATATATGTTTAAAAATTTCTTTTAAGTCGAAAGGAATTGAAAAAACATTTGATTATAGCACTTGCTATTTAAAAGCAGATCCAAACAAAGAAAATCCAATTGAAACATATTTTGGAGAAGAAGAAAAAGACGTTGTTTTTGCAAACAATTATCAAATATCATATCTAGCACCAGAAGAAGAACAAGAAATATTAAGTACAAAAGAAAGTGAATAGTTAGAAAAAGTCAATGTGAGATACATTGACTTTTTTATAAAGTTTGTAGTGTTACAATTGATGTGACACCGATTAGTATATACAAAAAGCGATTGACCCAGTAAAATGTTAATTGAAGA